>DATIZL010000107.1:0-2484 GCA_035517115.1 Hyphomicrobium sp. | reverse complement strand
CTAGCCTGCGCTCGCTCCCTCGACTTTGGGCGCGGCTGCCGATCCCGGGCAGAGCTCCCTTGCCTTTGCAAGCGCGGCGTCCTTGCTCTCGTATTCCCCGATGCTCGATCCGCCGGGCGCGTGCGCCTTGAGGAAGTTGTCAAGCATCGAGCCCTCGAAGCCCTCGAGAACCGTGAGGGCGGTGTAGTGGATGTCCGTGCCGGCCTTGGTGCGCACGAGCAGCGTCTTCTTGCCGCCGTAGCTGGCTGTGAGCACGCGGCAGGCGGCGCCTGGCTCAGGCCTGGGCTGCGGCCTTGTGCCGAGCTCCACGAGATTGATCGCCGGCGCAAAGGCGAGGGCGCGCAACTCGAGCGGCCTTTCCAGAGCGGGCGCCCCCGCCGGCTTGGCATCGATCGCGGCAGTGGCCGGCATCGTGACGACTGCGGGCTTGGGCTCCTCGACTGGTAGCTCTTCGGGGACGTGATTTGTTGCGGCGGGTGCTTCGGCCGTAGCGACAACGGGAGGAACTCCCGGCGCAAGCTTGGCCTTGGCAATCGGCAACGGCGCCATGCGTTGCGCAGCTGCGCCCTTGGGGACAGGCGTGGGTGCGGGCGCCTCTTGCTCGTCACGCGACCAGATCGTGCGGACGGGCACGATCGTCGCTGCATTCTTGATTGCCGCCTCGGGCCGGGCGACGCCTGCTGCGGCCGCCGGTTCGGGTGTTGCCGCAGCGAGCACGACCGGGGACTCAGCCTCCGTCTCGGCGGCCGGCTTTGTCGCTTGGGTCGGGGCCGGTGGCCCGCCGAGCGCTTCCGCGGGTGGTAACGCTGGTTCCGGCGTAGGCGCCGATGCGACTTCGACTGCGGCCGTGGGTTGGGCCTCCTCCCCACTGGCGCTATCGGTCTGCGCAGAGGCTTCGGCTTCGCTCACGCGTTCAGCCTGGACTGGCTCGCCTTCGGCTCGTTGCGAACCCGGCTTGCAGTACACCGCACGATAGCCGTTGGCGACCCACTCGATGGCAGCGCCATAATGGCGATCCACCGCCCACCGGCGCGACAGGTCGTTGAAGGTGGCGTGGCCCTTGAAGCGGGCCATCTGCTCGATGATGTCGTCCTGCTTGAGCTTGGTGCGCGCGCCGACCGGATTGTCGATGTGCTCGCCCGAGTAGGCGACGAGATGCTGGATCTGGGCGAGCACGCCGATGTTCACATCCGGGTAGCTGTCGCCAGCAACACCACCGCCGGTGGTGCCGAGTCCGGCGAAATTGTTCTGCTTGGGGTCGACGTCGCCCCAGCGGCCGTTGCCCTGCTTGTAGGAGAGGAAATTCGTCTCCACCGCCATCTGGTAGAACGCATAGTCCCACCGCACGCGCCAGCGCTCGCCGTGACGCTTGTAGAGGTTAGCGATGTCGGCAAAGCGACGGTCTACGCTGGGATTGCGGCTCTTCAAGAAGCTCATCAGCCGCTGCGCCGTGACGCATGCCGGAACCGCGTTCTTCGCCGACGTGCGGATCTCCGGCAGCGCCGCTGCAGCGGGCGTCGCCCATAGACCCGAGGCGCTCGCACAGGCGCTCAAAGCGAGGGCCGCCGAGGCGCCACGGCCCCAGCATGCCGCGGGCACGTACGCACGATTGACGTGGGAGGCCATGACCGACCTATCGCCGAGGGCCCAAGACGAATGCTGCTAACGAGAAGCGCTTAGGTCCTCAGCCCTCGGGGCAGAGCTCGAAGGCCTTGTCGAGAGCTTTCGCCTGGCTCGGGAAAGCCGCGACCTTCTCGCCACCCTTGGCATAGGCGGCGATGTAGGCATCGACCTCCCGCGACTCGCTGGGATCGTTCACGTCGAGCACGGTGTAGTTCGTGGTACCGTCGGCGACGGCCTTGATGATGATGGCCCGCTGGCCGCCGTAGCTCGCCGTCCACACTTTGCATTTGCCGGGCTTGGACGCGGCCGGGGTCTTCAATTGCGTGGCAGCGCCCGCCACCGAGGCCGTCTGAATCTGGGCGCCCTTGGTGCTCTCGGGTTTGGTCGTGGTGTTTTCCGGTTTCGCCGTCTCGACCTTCGGCTTCGACGTCGAGGGGTTGAGGATCGTCACCTCGGCTTGCGGCTCCTTGGGGGCTTCCGCAGCCGCGCTCGCCTGCTGCTCGGTGGCGGCCTTGGCAGAGTTGGCGACGTCGCCAAGCATGCCGACCGCACCCAAGGCTTTACGGGGAGCGTTTTCGTTGCGCTCCTCCTCGATATTGCGGCGGGCGATCTCCGCGCCCGAGACCTTCGGGGGCGCGCTGGCACCGGCGTCCGCCGCAGGGGCGGTTGCCTCAGGTGCTGTCGCCGTAGTGTCCTGCGGGGTAACGGCGGCAACCTGCCGCGCCGCCGGCTTGTCCTCGCGCCCGCCGCGCGCTTCCTGCACGTACTCGGGGTGCGGGTCGGGAGCGTTGCAGGCCTTGGTGTAGAACTCCGAGGCGATCGTCGACAGGTCGCGCACGTAATTACGCGAGGTCGGCGCCC
>DATIZL010000106.1:0-12041 GCA_035517115.1 Hyphomicrobium sp. | reverse complement strand
GATTTGTTCCCGAAAAGGACTACAAGCTGAGGGCGCTGGAGCCTTTACTTGTCGAACAGTTGCATCGCATTGGCGGATAACAGCCCGCCCGCGATGTCGATGTCGGCGAAGGGCGTGGCATCCGCCATCTGCCGGCAGGTGATGTCGATCTGGCCGATCTTTTTGGCGAGCTCGGCTATGGAGGCCGCGTAGACGACGCGGCGGATTCCGCACCAGATGATGGCGCCCATGCACATGGGGCACGGCTCGCCCGAGGCATAGAGCGTCGCCGTCTTGAACTCGTCGGGCTCGTGGCCGGAGAGGAAGGCGCGGATGGCGACCATCTCGGCGTGCGCGGTCGGATCGGCGTTGCGCTTGGAGCTGTTCTGGCCGAGGGCCTTAACCTGCCCGTCGCGCACGATGACGGCGCCGAAGGGGTAGTCCGCCTTCTTGGCCTGGTCGATTGCGATCTGCATGAAATGGGAGTCCTCGTGGGTGAGCACCGCCGCCTTGGAGCGCGCGTGCGCGTCGCGGCTCAGCGCGGCGGCGACGAGCAGCGTGCCGCCGGTGAGCAAGGTGCGCCTGTCCATGATGACCCTCCGCTTTGGCCGCGCCCGCCGGCGCTCTTCGCGGCGAGCTTACGCGCTGGGGCGGCCAAGAGTCATCCCGGACAGGTCAGAGACGTGGCGCGGCCACGGCACCGCGATAGCTCGAAAGCGCCCCGGGCTCGAGCTCGGCAGCGAGAAGGCGGCGCGCGTCGACCGGGCCCGGCAGCGTGATCTGGCCCGGCGGCACCGGGTGAAAGCCGAAGCGGCCATAGTAGGGCTCATCGCCCACGAGCACGACCAGGCGGATGCCGGGCGCCTTGGCGGCGGCCAGCGCCTCCGCGATGAGCGCCCGCCCGAAGCCCTTACCTGCGAAATCGGGGTCGACGGCGAGCGGACCCAAGAGCAGCGCGCCGCCCGCTCCGCCGATGGTGATCTCGGTGAAGCGGACCGCAGCGATCATGCGGTTGTCGAGGAACGCGGCGCGGCAGTAGCGCGAGATCGGCGGCGTTCCCTCGCGCACCCGGTACGCGGTGCGGGTGAAGCGGCCGGGCCCGAATACGCGGGCGTGCAGTTTCTCGATGATCGGTAGGTCGGCCGGCGCGACGGACCGGTTCAGGACGTTGGGCGACATGGAGACCGACGACAACAGGTTTACGGAGCGGCCGGTCGCGGCCGCGGAGCTCAAGTGCGGTCCGGCACGCAGGGCGCGCGCCGCACTCCCCCTCGTCGCTGGGCTTGCATTAGATGTGGCAGGCGGGTCGTCATGGCGCGCGCCTTAGCACGGGCAACGGCGAAGCGCAAAGGACAACTCACCAGAGCGGGTTCTTGGGCTCGCCCTCGAGCAGCTCGCGAATGCGCGCGTGCGTGCTCTCGTTGATGCCCGCGGGAAGCGCGTCCTTGGCAAAGAAGCCTTGGTCCGCGATCTCGAGCGACGGCGGCGGGATGCGCGGCTGCTGCCAGTGGCGGACAATGAAGAGGGCGACATGATCGCTGGGCAGCACTTGGAAGTTGGCATAGACCCCGAACAGCTCCGGCTTGCCAGTGAGCAGAACCCCCGTCTCCTCCATGAGCTCCCGCGCCAGGGCCTCCTCGACCGTCTCGCGCCGCTCCACGCCGCCGCCGGGAAAGTGCCAGCCCGGCCGGTAGGTATGGCGAATGAGCAGCACACGCCCTGCCGCGTCGAGCACGACGCCTTGCGCGCCCATGGTGAGCCCGCGCGTCAAGCGCCAGTAGCGGTTAAGGCCGAGCGTGATCAGGTTGCGCCGTGGCGGCAAAGCGGAACTTCCTTCTGATGGCCAAACTTTATCATGGCGCCGATGCGGGCCTGTCGCTACCACGGCCGTGGTAAAGGTTGCGCTTCGTCCCGCCCTATGGCCCGCATGACCGATACGATCACGCTCGCCCAGCTTTCCGACGTTCATCTTGCCCCGGTGCGCGGTCTCGCCCTGCGTCACCTCAACGTCAAGCGTGGGCTCGGCTATCTCAACTGGCAGCGCGGGCGCCGCCACGTTCACCGGCGCGATGCCCTCGACCTGGTGGTGGCGGACCTCAAGGCGCAGCGGCCCGACCACATCGCCGTCACCGGCGATCTCATCAATCTTGGGCTTCCCGCGGAGTTTGAGGCGGCGCACGCCTGGCTCGAAGGGCTTGGGGCGCCGCACTCAGTCACCGTGATCCCAGGCAACCACGACATCTACACGCACCTCGGCAGCGATCCCGGCGTCGAGCGCTGGGCCGAGTTCATGCGCGCGGACGCCTGGGGCGCGCGGCTCAGCGGCGCCGGAATGCGCTTTCCCTTCGTGCGCCGGGTGGGGCCGGCCGCGCTCATCGCATTGAACTCGGCGGTGCCGACGCCACCGTTCGTCGCGGCAGGCGAGCTCGGCGAACGCCAGATCGTGGCGCTGAGCGAAATCCTCAAGCGCACGCGCGCCGAAGGCCTCGTCCGCGTCGTGCTGATCCACCATCCTCCGCTGCCGGGACAGGCGCCGCCGCGGCGGGCCTTGCGCGACGCCGCCGAGCTCGAGCGCGTGCTCGCGCAAGAGGGCGCAGAGCTCATCCTGCACGGGCATAACCACCGCGACGACCTCCTCGATTTCGAATGGAGGAGCGGCCGCATCCCCATCGTGGGCATTGCCTCGGGCTCGGCCGCGCGCGGGCACAAGGGTGAGCACCTCGGCCGTTACAATCTCGTGCGCATCGCGCGCGTCGGCGGCGCTCCCCACATCGAGCTGACGACGCGCGGGCTCGATCCGAGCGTAAGCCGCATCGAGCAGATCGGGCGCAAGCTGCTCACTTGAGATTTCCGATTGGATTGAGCGCCTTCGCGCAACGCGCTTGACAGCATCGCCGCCGATCTGGTGGATTGACTGCGTGCTGGTCCACCGGTGCACGTTGCGCCGATGGTGAAAAGGGAACGCGGTAGGGCTTCGGCCCGAAGCCGCGGCTGCCCCCGCAACTGTAAGCGGCAAGCTTACTCCGCAATGCCACTGACGGCCTCGCGTTCGGGATCCGTTGGGAAGGTCGGAGGAAAGCGCTCGAGCTGCAAGCCAGGAGACCTGCCGGCACGTGTCGCCCATCTTCCGTACGGGGCGTGCGGGAGAGCGGAAAACCGTAGTGGCGACTGATGTGCAACCGGTGGGGAGCTACGTCAGGCATGCCTTGGTGCGGTGTCATCTTCTGACACTCGGGAATTGAGATTGCGCTGCGCATGAACGCGGGCGGTTCCGGCCGCGCGCGTCGTTCGCCGCCAATTTCGGAACTTTTGTGTGAGGCGTCTCGACAGGCTTCTCCTCCTTGTCGCGTTAGGGGAGTCGCTAAATGTTGTTGCGTTTGCGTTGGGGGACTACGGCCAGATCAACGAGGCCGATCGCGTATTTATCGTTCGCGTGCACTATCGCGTCTGCTTGTCCGGCTTCGGCGCAAGAGCAGACGACGACCGAGCTGCCGCCCGTCGTGGTGGAGGGCGCCACGCTGGCGGCGCCGCCGGCAACGCCGACGAAGAAACCCGCGCCTGTTTCCAATACGCCGGGTGAGACGGAAGCGGCGGCTCAGCCTACTGCTTTACAGAGCGGCGAGGCATCTGCCTCGAGCGACGTGAGCGGCGTGCTCGCCGATCAGATCGGCACTGCGGTCACCGTCATCACGCGCAAGGACCTCGAGAACCGCCAGGTCCGCTACGCGGCGGATGCGTTGCGCGACCTGCCCGGCGTCGAGGTGAGCCAGAGCGGCGGCGTCGGGAACCTCACGCAGGTCCGCATCCGCGGCGCCGAGGCCAACCAGACGCTCGTCCTCATCGATGGCATCGAGGCCAACAATCCGACCGATGGCGAGTTCGATTTCTCCAATCTGGCAACCGCGGACATCGAGCGCATCGAGGTGATCCGCGGGCCGATGAGCGGCGTCTACGGCTCGAGCGCCGTCGGCGGCGTCATTAACATCATCACGCGCGGGGGGCGTGGGCCGCTCACCTTCACCGCCCGCGCGGAAGGGGGGAGCTTCGACACCGACGGCACCACCGTCGGCGTCTCTGCCGGCAACGACAAGGGGTCGTTCGCGATCAGCTACGACCGCCGCAAGACGGACGGGTTCAACATCGCACCCGTGGGGACCGAGAAGGACGGCTCAATGCTTTCGACGTTCTCTGCGCGTGGGCGCTTTAGCGTCTTGGACAACGTGTCGATCAACTTCGCCCTGCGCAACATGCTGAAGGAAGGCGACCGCGACAACTTCACGGGGCCCATCGGCTCGCTGGCGACCGCCGTCGACGACTATTCGACCTTCACGGCGGACACCTGGCTCGGCGGCATCAACCTCCGGTGGGATACACTGGGCGGCCACTTGACGCACGAGGTCCACGTCAACCGCAGCTCCGACATCACGACCGACACCGACCGCAGCGTCCCAGCGTTTCCGTTCTTCTCGCAGAACGATAGCACGGACATCAAGTACGGCTATCTGACGACGCTGCGCTTCGGCACGCCCGAGCTCCTCGCGGCACAGCATACGGTAAGCGGTCTCATCGAGCGCGAGCGCGAGACGTTCACGCCCGAAGGCGATCTGGGCGATTTCATCGAGCGCTCGCGCGAGCGGCTGTCCTACGTTGCGGAGTATCGCGGCGGTTTCTCCGACACTGTGTTTGTCACGGCCAACGTGCGCCGCGACAACAACGAGCAGTTCCAGGATTTCACGACCTGGCGCACGGCCGTTTCGATCCCGCTCAAGGGGCTGGGGCTGCGGCCGCACGCGAGCGTCGGTACGAGCGTGAAGTTCCCGAGCATGTTCGAGCTCTATGGGACCTTCCCGGCGTTCTTCATTCCCAATCCGGATTTGAAGCCCGAGCAGTCGTTCGGCTGGGATGCCGGCGTCGAGTACACGTTCGCCAAGAAGCTGTTCACGGTCGATGTGACCTACTTCGACGCCGATCTCAAGAACGAGATCGACGTTGAGGGCTTCCCGCAGCAGCCGTTCAACGAGGTGGGCAAGAGCACGCGCGAAGGCATCGAGGTGGCGGCGCGCACCGACCTCGGAGCGGGGCTTTCGGTCGGCGCGGCCTATACCTATCTCGATGCCAAGAAGCCGGACGATTCCGAGGCGATCCGCCGTCCGCCGCACACCGGCCGCGTCGACGTGAACTATGCCTTCCTCAACAAAGGCAACGTCAACTTTGCGGTGGCCTATACTGGGCAGCAGGACGACTTTGCGTTCCGCGAGCTTGCGCCCTTTGGCACGGCCCAGGAACGCGTGACGCTCGACTCCTATTGGCTCGCCACGATCGCGGCCTCGTACGAGATCGCGAATGGCGTGCAGGTGTTTGGCCGCGTGGAAAACGCGTTCAACGCGCACTATCAGGATGTGTACGGCTTCGACACGGCGCCGATTGCGGCTTTCGCCGGGGTGCGGTTGACGTATGAGGAGGCCCAGAGCATTGCCTGGGCCAACGGCAAGTAGAGGACGCGATGCGCACGGCACGCAAGGCCGCTTCTGTCCTGCTGCTCGGCCTCGCCGCGATGCTCGCGGCGGGGCTGGGCGCGCGCAGTGCGCGTGCCGAGATGCCCCCGCGGCGCATCGTCTCGCTCACGGTGTGCACCGATCAGCTCCTGCTCGATCTCGTCGACCGCGACCGCATCGCCGCGCTCACCTATCTCGCCGTCGACCCCACGGTCTCCATGCGGGTCGAGGATGCGCGTGGGCTAAAGGGCGTGCACTGGTTCGCCGAGGAGGTGCTCGCTCTGCAGCCCGACCTCGTCATCGCTCAGGAATACTCCGCAACGGGCGCCGTCGACATGCTGCGGCGGCTGGGCTTCCGCGTCGTGCTGGTGCCGCTGGCGACGGATTTCGAGGGCATGCGCCGGGCGATCCGCATCATGGCGGAGGCGGTCGGCGACAAGGCGCGCGGGGAAGCCGTGATCGCGGCCTTTGACAAGCGCATCGCGGCGGCGCGGCCCGACGGGCCGGAGCGGCCGCGCGCGCTCGCCTACGAGGTCAACAGCGTGGCGCTCGGCGATGGCAGTCTCGTCGATGCCGCGCTCGAGGCCGCTGGCTTCCACAACGTGGCGCGCGACGCACCCCTCGGTCCGGGTGGACGCCTGCCGCTCGAGGAGGTCGTCGCCCATCCGCCCGACCTTATCGTTTTGGCAAACACGCCCGGCGAGTTCCGCTCCATCGTCGGCGACAACCTCCGCCATCCTGCCTTCGCCTCCGTCATTGCCAGCCGGCCGCATGTGGAGGTGCCCATGGCGCAATGGCTGTGCGCCACGCCCAACATCGCGGGTGCGGTCGAGAAGCTCGGCGCCGAGCGCCGCGCGTTGCTCGCGGCCCGCAGCGCATCGAAGGCTGTGCCGCATGAGTGAGGCAGCAATGCCAGCCACGCTGCGCGAGGCGGTCGCGGCGCGAGTGCCCGTACTCGCCGTGCTGGCGGGCGTCACGGCATTAGCGTTCGTGGCATCGGTGCTCGTCGGGCCTGCCGGCTTCGGACTGCCGCAGGGCAGCGACGCGGCCAGCATGATCCTGTGGGAGATCCGGTTGCCGCGTGCGATCCTCGGCGCGCTCATCGGCGGCGCGCTCGGCCTCTCCGGTGCGGTGCTGCAGGGCTACCTGCGCAATCCGCTCGCCGAGCCAGGATTGCTCGGCATCTCGGGAGGTGCGGCGCTGGGGGCGGTCATCGCCATCCATACTGGTGCTGCGGGCGCCTTCGCGTTGGCGCTGCCCGTAGGCGGACTCCTTGGCGCCAGCATCGCCGCGCTCACAGTGATGCTGCTCGCGGGCGAGCGCAGCGGGCCACTGACCCTCATCCTCGCCGGCGTCGCCATCTCGAGCCTCGCTGGCGCGCTGACGACGCTCGCGCTCAATCTGTCGCGCAATCCGTTCGCCTCCATCGAGATGCTGTTCTGGCTCTTGGGCTCGCTCACCGACCGCAGCCTCGTGCATGTGTGGCTCGCGGCCCCGCTCATTCTGGCGGGGGCAGCCCTGCTGCTGACGACGGGGCGCGCGCTCGACGCGCTCACCCTCGGTGAGGAGGCGGCGCAAAACCTCGGCGTCAATCTCGTCTCGCTCCGGAACCGCATCGTGGCCGGCACCGCGCTGTCGGTCGGCGCGGCGACCGCGGTTGCGGGGACGATCGGTTTCGTCGGCCTCGTGGTCCCGCACCTGTTGCGCCCGCTCGTCGGGCACGAGCCGCGCCGGCTCCTGCCGGCGAGCGCGCTCGGCGGCGCCGCGTTGATCCTCGCGGCGGACGTGTCGCTGCGCCTTTTTGCTCCCCTGAGCGAGGTGCGCTTAGGCGTGGTCACTGCGCTTATCGGCGCGCCGTTCTTCCTGTGGCTCATTATCAAGACGCGGCGGGAGCTGGGGCCATGAGCGACACTCTCAACGCCCGCGGCGTCGGCGTTCGCCTCGGAGCGCGCCGCGTGCTCCGCGGGATCGACCTCGCGGTCACGCCGGGCGAGATCGTCGCCGTCATCGGGGCCAACGGCGCCGGCAAATCGACGCTGCTGAAAGCCATGTCCGGTCTGATCGCGCCGGACGAGGGCGTCGTGACGCTCGGCGGACAACCGCTGGCCGAGCTCGACGCCCGCGCGCTCGGCCGCGAGATTGCCTACCTGCCGCAGGAGCGCGCGGTGCATTGGCCGCTCACGGTGCGCCGCCTCGTCGCGCTGGGGCGGCTGCCGTTTCGCTCCCGCGTTGCAGCCCCGAGTCTCGAGGATCGCGACGCGATCGAAGAGGCGATGGCGGCGATGGACGTCACCGCGTTCGCCGATCGGGCCGTAACGGAGCTGTCCGGCGGCGAGCGCGCGCGCGTGCTGCTCGCGCGTGCGCTGGCGCAGCGCCCGCGCTTTCTTGTCGCAGACGAGCCGACCACCGGCCTCGATCCTGCGCACGGCCTCACGCTCTTTGCCCAATTCGTGCGCATGGCCGCCGAAGGGCGCGCGGTCGTCGTCGCGCTGCACGATTTGTCGCTCGCCGCCCGCTATTGTGACCGCGCACTGCTTTTGAAGGACGGCGCGACGCTTGCGCTGGGAACCGCGCGCGCCGTACTCACGCCGCAGCACCTTGCCCAAGCCTATGGCGTTCGCGCCACGGTCGGCGAGATTGAGGGGCGCCCGGTTGTTCTCCCCATCGAACCGCTGCCGTGACACTATATAGGGCTCTGAGTGAGTCTTTTGATCGTGCGGAAGCTCGGCGGGCGGGGAGAAGGCGTGCGGCTGTTTCGACGACAGGCTCGGATCAATCTTGCGCTTCAGGGCGGCGGCGCGCACGGCGCCTTCACCTGGGGCGTGCTCGATCGCCTGCTCGAGGACGAGGACCTCAAGATCTGCTGGATCAGCGCGACGAGCGCCGGCGCCGTCAACGCAGTGGCGCTTGCCTCCGGTCTCTTGGCGGGCGACAGGCGCGCCGCGCGTGCCAAGCTGCGCAGCGTGTGGGAGGCCGTGCACAAGGCCGGCGTGCCGGACCTGTTGCGCCTCAACCCCTTTCTCTACGGCTTGAGCCGCACGCCGCAGCTCGCGCACGTGGCGAGCCTGTGGTCCCCCTACGAGTTCAACCCGCTGGGGTTCGATCCCCTGCGCCGGCTGCTGACCGATGCTATTGACTTCGCCAAGCTGCGCGCGGGCTCGCCGGTTGAGCTCTTGATCGCCGCGACCGAAGTGTCGAGCGGGCGCGCGCGCATCTTTCGCGGCGAGGAGATCACGGTCGATGCCGTGCTCGCCTCCGCCTGCCTGCCGATGCTGCACCACGCGGTCGAGATCGACGGCGTCGCCTACTGGGACGGCGGCTTCTCCGCCAACCCCGACCTGCGCACGCTCGCCATGGAGAGCCCGGTCGAGGATACCCTCATCGTGCAGATCAACCCGCTGGTGCGCCACGGGCTGCCGACGGGCGTGCGTGAGATCTCTCTGCATGCCAACCGGCTCGCGTTCAACGCGCCGCTCGTCCGCGACGTTGAGCTGATCGAGACGGTGCGCGAATGCTCCAAGCGCTGGCTCGGCGGGGCACGCGGCCACTATGGCCGCCTTGCCACGCACCGCTTTCATCTGATCGAAGCCGGCCGCTACACGGGTGCGCTCAGCCCCGACAGCACGCTGAAGCCGGACTGGACCTTGCTCAACTACCTCTTCAGCGCCGGGCGCGACGAGGCGGAGAAGTGGCTGAGCCTGCACCGGCGCAGCCTGGGCCACAGATCGAGCGTCAACCTCAAGGCCCGCTTCCTGACGCCGGAGCGGCCCCGCGGGGCCTTGGCCTCCGTGGGAAAGCGCGCAGCGGCGGACTCGCCACATAAGCTGGCAGCGGCCGGTAGCGATATTCCTGACTAAACATAACGCTCGACCGCGAGGGGTGGGTCTCTCTATCATCGCCGCGCAACCGGCAAGGGAGACCCTATATGCACTCGCTCGCACGTCCGTTCGTCACAACCTGTCTGGCCCTGGCTGTGGGCCTGTTGCTCGCGCTCCCGCCGCTGCAGGCGCGGGCAGAGGACGGACCGGCCGTCGCCGCCGCGGCAAGTCTGCGCCCCGCGCTTGACGCAATAGCAGCGCAGTACGAGAAGAAGACGGGCGTGAAGCCGCGCATCACCTACGGCGCCACCGGCAATCTCGTGCAGCAGATCGAGAAAGGGGCGCCGTTCCAGATCCTGTTCGCGGCCGACGAGGAGAGCGTCAAGAAGCTCGCCAAGGAGGGATTGACCGAGGGCGAGCCCAAGGTCTTCGCCCGCGGACAGATAGCTCTGGTGGCTCCGAACGGCTCTCCCGTTATTGTCGAGCCAAGCCTGGCCGGCCTGGAGCAGGCGGTCAACACGGGCAAGCTCGCGCACTTCGCCATCGCCAATCCGGACGTCGCGCCTTACGGCCGCGCCGCGCGCGAGGTGCTGCAGAAGCTGAAGCTGTGGGACGGCCTCGCCGGTAAGATCGTGATGGGTGAGAACGTCGGCCAGGCGGCCCAATTTACGACGACCGGAGCTGCTGAGGCCGGGATCATCGCCCTGTCGTTGGCGCTCTCGCCCGAGATGGCGCCCAAGATCAAGTTCGCCGTGCTCCCGGAATCCTGGCACGCGCCCATCGACCACGGCATGGCGCTGATCAAGGGCGCGGGCGAGCCCTCGCGCGCGTTTGCTGCCTACGTCACCGGGCCCGAGGGCGACGCGCTCCTGGGACGCAATGGATTCGCGGTTCCTGGACCCTGAGACGGAGCCGTCATGGACTGGACCGCCTTCGCGCTCTCGCTCAAGCTCGCCTTGTGGACCTGCGTCCTCATCCTGCCGGTTGCGGTGGTGCTGGCGCGCTGGCTCGCGTGGGGACGGTTTGCGGGCAAGAGCGTGGTCGAGTCCCTCGTGATGCTTCCGCTCGTGCTCCCGCCCACCGTGCTCGGCTTCTATCTGTTGTCGGCGTTCTCGCCCGTCTCGTGGCTGGGCGCGTTGATGAAGTCGATTTTCGGGGTGCCGCTCGTATTCAGCTTCCCTGGCATCCTCGTCGCCTCCTTCATCATCAACCTGCCGTTCGCGGTGCAGCCGCTCCAGCGAGCCTTCGAATCGATTGCACCGAACGTGCGCGAGGCCGCCTTCGTCAGCGGGCTGTCTCCGCTCGAGACGATGCGCTTCATCGAGCTGCCGCTCGCGTGGCCCGGCATCGTGTCCGCGCTCGCGCTCGTCATGGCGCATACGCTCGGCGAGTTCGGCGTCATCCTGATGATCGGCGGCAGCATCCCCGGCGAGACGCGCGTGTTGTCGATCGCGATCTACGACCGCGTGCAGGCATTCCGCTCGGACGAGGCCGCGGTCATGTCGGCAACGCTGCTCGCGTTCTCGCTGGTGGCGATCGCGCTCGTCCACGTGCTGGCGCGGGTGCGCCGCGGCGGCGCCCATGCAGCGTGAGCTCGCAGTCTTAAGTGTCGCGTTCGCGCAGGCAGCGCCGATCCCGCTCGCCGTGGACCTGTCCTGCCGCGCCGGCGAGCTTCTGGCCCTGGTCGGCCCCTCGGGTGCGGGCAAGACGACGGTGCTGCGCGCCATCGCCGGCCTCTACCGTCCCGCGGCGGGGCGGATTGCCTGCGACGGCGACACCTGGTTCGACGCCGCGGCCGGCATCATGGTGGCGCCGCAGGAGCGCGCCGTCGGCCTCGTGTTTCAGGACTACGCGCTTTTTCCCCACCTCTCCGCGCTCGACAACGTGAGGCTCGCCATGCAGCACGTTGCCGAGCCGGCGCGGACCGCTGCGGCGCTCTCGCTCCTGCAGCGCGTGCACCTCAAGGGACTCGAGGCGCGCAAGCCCGCCAAGCTTTCGGGCGGCCAGCGTCAGCGCGTGGCGCTCGCCCGCGCGCTCGCGCGTGACCCCAAGGTCTTGCTGCTGGACGAGCCGTTCTCCGCCGTCGACCGCATGACGCGCGAGCCCCTGAAGGAGGAGATTGCGAGCCTGCATCGCTCGCTCGCGATCCCCGTCATGCTCGTCACCCACGACTTGGAGGAGGCGCAGGCGCTCGCCGACCGCATCTCGGTCATCGACCGTGGACGCACATTGCAGACAGCCACGCCCGAGGACCTGCGTCTGCGGCCGCTGAGCGCGGTCGTGGCGCGGCTGACGGGACAGACGAACATCTTCGCCGGCGAGGTCGAGCGGCGCTCCGAACCGGGCGTGCCGGGGCGCATCCGCTGGGATGGGCGAGGCCTCGAGGTGAAGGAGACGGGCGCGTTCAAGGGGGGCGAGCGCGTCAGCTGGCTCGTACCCTCAGATTACATGGTTCTCGTAGACGCGGCCGGCGACGGCGGCACCAACGTGGTGGCAGGCACGCTGGTCGACGTAACGCCGCTCGGCGAGCGTACGGCGCTTGGGCTGCGGATGGGCGAGCATGCAGATCTTCGCCTCAGCATGCCCTCGCGCGACGCGCGCGCCCGCGGGTTGGAGGTAGGCCGACACTTGAGCGTGCGGCTGCTGCCGGAAGGCATCCACCTCATGCCGCCGGAGCGCTGAGCTGCTCAGATCGATGCTCCCGTTGACATAGATCAATCGCGTACATCCTATTGTAGTAAATCGTTAA
>DATIZL010000105.1:0-10984 GCA_035517115.1 Hyphomicrobium sp. | reverse complement strand
TGCCGCTCACCTATTCCATCGCCGACGGCATCGCCTTCGGATTCATAACTTACGCCGGGATGAAGGTGCTGGCGGGGCGCCACGGCGAGTTGTCGGCCGCCATCGCCGGGCTTGCGGCGCTGTTTATCCTTAAGTTCGCGTTTTTGTGACCGGGGCCACGGCGGCTTTGCAGGCGGACCCCCGGCCTCCTAGGATGCCCGCAAATCCGGGGTGGGGCGACGGCTTTTGCGGTAGTCCCTCGTTTACCCTCCCAGAGGCCGCACAATCGCCCATTTGCGCCGTCTGATCTGGGGATCGCTTGGGACAGGACGGTAGGGTGAAACAGGCTTTTAAATCGCTGGTTGCGGTCCTCGTGATCGGCGCCTTGACCCTCGCCGCGATGCATTTCACGACGAGCATGCAGCAGGAGCGCCAGCGCGGGCGGCGTGGCGCGGGCGCGGGCGCGGACGGTCCCGTTCCCGTGGTCGCGGCGCAGGCCCGGATCGACGATGTGCCCGTGTGGCTCGAGGGCGTCGGCACGGCGAAGGCACGCAATACTGTCACCGTGCGCGCGCAGGTCGAAGGCAAGATCCTCTCCATCGACTTCAAAGAGGGCCAGGACGTGAAGAAGGGCGACGTGCTCGCGCACATCGACCCCGTGACGTACCAGGCGCAATACGATCAAGCGGTGGCGAAGAAGGCGCTCGACGAGGCGTTGCTCGCCAACTCGAAGCGCGATCTGGAGCGCTACGCCAAGGTCGGCACGCTTGCCGTCTCCCAGCAACAGATCGACACGCAGCGCGCGCTCGTCGCGCAACAGGAAGCGCAGGTCAAATCCGACCAGGCCGCAATCGACAACGTGCACGCCATCTTGGGCTACACGACCGTCGTCGCTCCCATCGATGGGCGCACCGGCATCCGCCAAATCGACGTTGGCAATATCGTCCGCACCTCCGACACCCCAATCGTCACGCTCACAGAGGTGCGTCCGATCTCGGTGATGTTCACGCTGCCCCAGCAGCAGCTCCCCGACATCAACAAGGCGCGCGCGGACAAGCCGCTGCGCGTCGACGCCCTGGAGACGGGCCATAAGACCGTGCTCGATACCGGCGAGCTGCAGGTCGTCGATAATCAGGTCGACCAGACGACGGGCACGATCCGCCTCAAGGCCGACTTCCCCAACAAGGACCTGCAGCTCTGGCCGGGCCAGTTCGTCAACGTGCGGCTGCTGTTAAGGACGTTGGAGCAGGTGGTGGTCATCCCCACCTCCGCCGTGCAGCGCGGCCCCGACGGCACTTTCGTGTACGTTCATTGGCGAAGGGAGCAAGGCTTCCATGCGCCCCGTCACCGTCGCCCAGCAGGACGACGCCGACGCTGTCATCTCACAGGGCCTGAGCGCCTCCGAACAAGTCGTCACCGCCGGATTCGCACGGCTGAAGGACGGCGCCGAGGTCAAGGTCAGCGAGCCCGCCGCCAAGACGCCCGCGGTCACCGCACTGCCGGGCGAGCCGCAGGCCGATGCGACCGGCTTGGCGCCCGGCAGCGACACCGCCTCCATCGCACCCGCTGCCGAGCAGCAGCAGCCGACACCCGCCGCAACCGGTGAAACCAAGCATAAGCGCGGCGAAGGCAAGCACCGCGGGCAAAGGAAGGACGCGAGCGCTGCTCCCGGCAGCGCCCCTGGAAGCACGCCATGAGCGTCTCCAGCCCCTTCATTCACCGGCCAATTGCCACCTCCCTCCTCGGACTAGCGACCATACTCGGGGGCGCGCTAGGCTACTTCCACCTGCCGGTCTCCTCGCTGCCGCAGGTGGACTTCCCCACCATCCAGGTGACGACGCAGCTTCCCGGCGCCAACCCGCAGACGATGTCGACGCTGGTGACGGCCTCGCTCGAGCGCGAGCTCGGCCAGATCCCTGCGCTCTCGACCATGACGTCGACGAGCGCCTACGGCCTCAGCCAGATCACGCTGCAGTTCAACCTCGGCCGTGATATCGATGCCGCCGCGCAGGACGTGCAGTCGGCCATCAACGCGGCGGGCTCCACGCTGCCGCGCAATCTGCCCTATCCGCCGACGTACTCGAAGGTCAATCCCGCCGACGCGGCGATCGTCACGCTCGCGCTCACGTCGGATTCGGTCTCGATGCGCGACCTAAGCGACCTCGCCGACACGCTCATCGCCCAGCGGCTCTCCACAGTGACCGGCGTCGGCCACGTCTCCGTCGAGGGCGGCATCCGGCCCGCCGTTCGCATCGACGCCGATGTTACCCGGCTCGCCGCCTACGGCCTGAGCATGACGGATTTGAGCAATGCCATCGTCGGCGCCAACGTGGCCGGCCCCAAGGGATCGCTCGACGGTGCGCTGCAGTCCTACACCATCGCGGCGAACGACCAGATCACCTCCGCTGAGGCGTACCGCGATATCGTCGTCGCCTATCGCAACGACGGGCCGGTCCGGCTGCGCGACGTCGCCACCGTCGAGGATGGCCTGGAGAACGTCAACGTCGGTGGCTGGTATAACGGGACGCCGGCCGTCATCGTCGATGTGCAGCGCCAGCCCGGCGCCAACGTCATCGAGACCGTCGACCGGCTGAAGGCGGAGCTGCCGCGGCTCAAACGAGCGCTGCCGCCAAGCGTGACGCTCACGCTCGTGCACGACCGCACCGGCACCATTCGCGCGTCCATCCACGACGTGCAGTTCACGCTGTGCTTAAGCGTCGCGCTGGTCGTGATGGTGGTGCTGATCTTCCTGAGGTCGACGCGCGCCACCATCATCGCCGGCGTGGCGCTGCCCGTGTCGCTGATCGCGACCTTCGGCGTCATGTGGTTCTGCGGGTTCAGCCTCGACAATCTTTCGCTGATGGCGCTGACGATCGGGACCGGTTTCGTCGTCGATGATGCCATCGTCATGATCGAGAACATTGTGCGCCACCTCGAGAAGGGCGAGCGGCCGCTTCAAGCAGCGCTTAACGGCGCCCGCGAGATCGGCTTCACGGTCATCTCGCTCACGATGTCGCTGATCGCGGTGTTCATTCCGCTTCTGTTCATGACCGGGCTCGTGGGCCGCATGTTCAGCGAGTTCGCGCTGACGCTCACCATCGCGGTGGTGGTGTCGGCCGTCGTGTCGCTGACCCTGACGCCGATGATGTGCGCCCAGCTTCTGAAGCACCGCGCGGAGACAAGGCGGGGCCCCCTATCGCGCGCCTTCAACTGGGGGATCGATGGTATCGTCGAGCTCTACCGCATCACTCTCGAATGGGTGCTGCGCCACCAGCCCGCGACCCTGCTCGTCACCGGCCTGACGCTTCTGATCACGATTTGGCTCTACGTCATCGCGCCCAAAGGCTTCCTGCCCGATCAGGACACGGGGCTCGTCACAGCGGTGCTCGAAGCCGAGCCACAGGTCTCCTTCGCCGAGCTTTCGCGCGTTCAGCAACAGGTTGCAGAGGCGGTGAAGAAGGATCCAGCCGTCGCCGGCGTCGTCGCCGTCGCCGGTGTGGGCACGCTCAACAGCACGCCCAACCTCGCGAGCCTCAAGATCACGCTGAAGCCGCGGGACGAGCGCACGGAGCTCGTCGGAACCATAATCAGACGCTTGAAGAAGATGGCGAACGCCGTCCCCGGCGTTGTCGTCTATTTCCAATCGGTGCCCGACGTTCAAATCGCGACGCGCGCGAGCCGCGCCCAATACCAATATACGCTCGTCAGCACGGATACAGCCGAGGTCGACGAATGGTCGAAGCGCCTCGTCGCCGAGCTCAAGCAATCACCCCTCTTGAGGGAGGTGACACCGGAGACGCAGGATGGCGGCTTGCGCGCCCACGTCGAGGTCGATCGCGTGACCGCGGGGCGGCTCGGTGTCAGCCTGCAGACGGTAAACGACGCATTGAACGACGCCTTCGGCCAGCGCCAGGTGTCGACCATCTACGCGCAGGCAAACCAGTACCGCGTGGTGCTCGAAGCGATGCCGCAGTACCGCAGCGATCCCTCGCGGCTTTCGCGCATCTACGTTCCCTCGACCACGGGGGCCCAGGTCCCGCTCACCTCGCTTGCCAAGATCGAGTATGCAACCGCGCCGCTGGCCGTCAGCCACCAGGACCAGTTCCCCGCGCAGACGATCAGCTTCAATCTCGCACAAGGCGCGGCGCTGAGCGATGCCGTCGCCGCCGTCTCAGGGGCCGAGGCCAAGATCGGCATGCCGACATCGGTCACCGGCAGCTTCTTCGGCGACGCCAGCGAGTTCTCCAAGTCGCTCGCCAGCCAACCCTGGCTGATCCTCGCCGCGGTGGTGACCATCTACATCGTGCTGGGCGTGCTCTATGAGAGCTTCGTCCACCCCTTCACCATCCTGACGACGCTACCTTCTGCCGGCATCGGCGCGCTCTTGGCGCTCGAGTACATAGGCCTCGACCTGTCGCTCGTCGCGCTCATCGGCATCGTGCTCTTGATGGGCATCGTCAAGAAGAATGCCATCATGATGATCGACTTCGCGCTCGAGGCGGAGCGCGGGCGCGGGCTGTCGCCGCGCGAGTCGATCGTGGAGGCTGCGCTGTTGCGCTTCCGCCCCATCATGATGACGACGCTTGCTGCGCTGTTCGGCGCCCTGCCCTTGGCACTCGAGAACGGCACCGGCTCGGAGCTGCGCAATCCGCTCGGCATCACCATCGTCGGCGGCTTGCTGCTGAGCCAGATGCTGACCCTTTACACCACGCCCGTCATCTACCTCGCCATGGAGCGGCTACGGGCGCGCATTGCGGGCTCGGCGCGCAGCACGGCCGAGCCGGGCACACCGCACGCGCCCCCGCCAAGCCTCGGCATTGCCAGCGAGCCCGCGGAGTAGCAGCCATGGACTCGTCCGGCTTCTCCAGCTTCTCCTCGCCCTTCATCCTGCGCCCCATCGGCACCGCCCTGCTTGCCGCGGGGCTGTTTCTCTTGGGCGCGGTCGCCTACGTCAATCTGCCGGTGGCAAGCCTGCCGACCGTCGACTTCCCCACCTTGCGCGTGCAGGCAAGCCGCCCAGGAGCCGATCCGGAGACCATGGCCGCGACCATCGCCGCCCCGCTCGAGCGCCGCTTGGGCGAGATCGCAGGTGTCACCGAGCTAACGTCCGTAAGCTCGCAAGGCTCAACCAGCATCTCCATCCAGTTCGATCTGAGCCGCAACATCGACGGCGCGGCGCGCGACGTTCAGGCCGCCCTCAACGCGGCGACGGCCGACCTGCCGAGCGACCTGCCGCAGGTGCCGACTTTCCGCAAATACAATCCCTCCGCGGCGCCCGTGCTGATCCTCGCGATGACGTCGAAGATCCTGGCGCCCACCGCCATCTATGACGCGGCCGACACCGTCGTTGCCCAGCGCATATCGCAGGTCGACGGCGTGGCGCAGGTCGAGGTGAGCGGCGCCGAGCAGCCCGCCGTTCGCGTTCGCGTCAACCCCACGCTGCTCGCCTCCATGGGGTTGAGCATGGAGGACGTGCGCAGCGCCATCGATGCGACGAACAACTTGTCGCCGGTCGGCGCGGTCGAGGCCGACAAGCAGCAGATCACGCTCGACACCAACCCTCAACTGCGCAAGCCCGAGGACTACGGCGCGCTGGTCCTGAAGACCAGCGGCGGCGACATCGTGCGGCTCTCGAGCGTCGCCTCCATCGAGCAGGGCTCGCGCAACGTGCGCTCGGCCGCCATGTTCGACCATCAGCCGGCCGTGCTGCTGATCATCCGCAAGCAACCCGACGCCAACGTCATCGACACGGTCGACCGGGTGAATGCGTTGCTGCCGGAGCTGAAGCGCTGGATCCCTGCCGGTATCGACATCAAGGTCCTCTCCGACCGCACGACCACCATTCGCGCCAGCGTCCAGGACATGCAGCTCACGCTCGCGCTCGCCATCGCGCTTGTCATGCTGGTCGTGTTCGTGTTCCTGCGCCGCCTGACGCCGACGGCAGCCGCCGGCATCACTGTGCCGCTGTCGCTGGCGGGCACTTGCGCCGCCATGTGGGCGCTCGGCTTCTCGGTCAACAACCTCACGCTGATGGCCTTCGCTATTGCCGTCGGCTTCGTCGTCGACGACGCCATCGTGATGATCGAGAACATCTACCGCAACATGGAACGCGGGCTAGCGCCCATGGCGGCAGCGCTGGAAGGCGCCCGTCAGATCGGCTTCACCGTGCTGTCGATCAGCATCTCGCTGATCGCCGCCTTCATTCCGGTGCTGTTCATGAGCGGCATCGTCGGTAGGCTCTTGCGCGAGTTCTCGGTGACGCTCGCCGCCGCGATCGCGGTGTCGGTCGTGGTATCGCTCACCGTTACACCCATGATCTGCGCGCATTTCCTGAAGCCGGAGACGCGGACGCGGCCGAGCCTCTTTGACCGCATCGTGGAAGGCACCCTCAACGTCCTGGTGCGGGGTTACGGGCGCACGCTCACCGTGGCGCTTCGTCACCAGGCCGTTACTCTCTTCACCCTCCTCTGCGTGATCGTGCTGACCGTGCACCTCTACGCCAACACGCCCAATGGCTTGTTCCCGGAGGACGATACCGGCCTCATCATGGCCAATACGGAGGCCGCCGCCGACGTCTCCTACAGCGCCATGGTCAAGCTGACCAACCAGGCGCTCGACATCATCTTGAAAGACCCCGCCGTCGAGCACGTGGGGTCCTCGGTCGGGGCCTCGGGATTCAACGCTTCCGTCAACCAGGGGCGCATGTTCATCAGCTTGAAGCCCCTCGACCAGCGCCAAGGCAAGACGACCACCCAGGTGATCAATCGGTTGCGCAAGGAGCTTTCGGAGCTTCGCGGCATCGACGTGCGGCTCGTCGCTTCGCGCGATATCCGCGTCGGCGCCCGCCAAGGCAACTCCCAGTACCAGTTCACCCTGTGGGACCCCGACATCGATGAGCTTTTCGATTGGGTGCCCAAAATTCTGGACCGCATGAAGCAGATACCCGGTCTCGTCGATGTCTCCACCGACCGCCAGGCCGGCGGGCTCCAGCTCGACGTCACCATCGACCGCGACGCCGCCTCCCGCCTCGGCGTGAGCATCGACGCTATCGACAACGCACTCAACAACGCCTTCTCGCAGCGGCAGATCTCGACCATCTACGCCCAACGCAACCAGTACCGCGTCATCCTCGAGGTCGACCCCCAGCTCCAGCGCGACCCCTCCGATCTCGCGCACGTCTATGTGCCGGGGCGCGGCGGCGCACAGGTGCCGCTCTTGAGCGTCATCAAGACCGCGAAGGACACCGCCCCCCTCGTCGTCAACCACCAGGGGCCGTTCCCCGCCGTCACGATCTCCTACGACACTGCGCCGGGCAACACGCTCGACAATGCGCTGAAAGACATCGACCAGGCGATGGCCGAGATGCATGCCCCGCCCGGCCTGCGCGGCGAAGCGGCGGGCGATGCGGCCGCCTTCGCGCAGCAATCCTCGCAGCAACCGCTGCTGATCATCGCGGCGCTGATCGCGGTGTATATCGTGCTGGGCGTGCTCTACGAGAGCCTCGCGCACCCGCTGACGATCATCTCCACGCTGCCGCCCGCAGGCCTCGGCGCGCTCATTGCCTTGCGCGCAGCCAGCATGGAACTGTCGATGACGGCGCTGATCGGCGTCATCCTGCTGATCGGCATCGTCAAGAAGAACGGCATCATGCTCGTCGACTTCGCGCTCGAGGGCGAGCGCGAGCGGCGACTTGAGCCGGCGGCCGCCATCTACGAGGCGTGCCTGGCGCGCTTCCGGCCCATCCTGATGACGACGCTGGCGGCGCTGCTCGGCGCCATTCCTCTCGCAATCGCGGTCGGTCCGGGCTCCGAGATCCGCCGCCCGCTCGGCATCACCATCGTCGGCGGCCTGCTCGTATCGCAGGTGCTGACCCTCTACACGACGCCCGTCATCTATCTCCTGCTCGACCGGTTGCACCGCCGGTTCGGTGGCCGCAGCAAGGACGCAGAAGCTGGCGTCATGCCCGCGGCTGCCGCCGAGCCGCAGGCTCACTGAGCGACGCCGATCCGTTCGGCCACGACCTTGGATAAGAGGCCAGCGTCGAGCCAGGTCTTGAGATAGCCTGCGGCGCGCGCCGGCGCGCTTCCCGGATCGTCGTAGATCGCCAGCATGGTGCAGAGATCGGCAAAGCGTACGCCCTTGTCCGCCTCCTCCCACATCATCGTCTCCTCGGCGGACATCTCGCGGAACATGGGTGTCGCCTCGTGGCGCCAGACGAGGACGCGCCCCGCCGTCTCGGAATAGTGCACCAGGGGCGCCTCGTGGCCGGCTTTGAGCGCCTTCCAGATGGCGCCGACGTTGCTCGAGACCTCGAGGCTCGTCGCGGTCGGATGGCGGACGAAGGAAATCCCGCCCCAGATCTCCGGCGGCAGCGCGGCAAGATCGGCCATGCTCACGACCAGAGCATCGGCTCCGTCGAAGGCATCGTTGAGCGCCCGCTCCAGCGCGGCGAGCTCGCTCAATATTGGCTGCCGCGAATAAGGCTCATGCTCGCGCAGGAACTCGGGCAGGTGCCGTGCAAACCAGCGCGCGTTGGGGTGGCGGGAGGGATGGCGCGCGATATAGGCCCGCGCCATCGCGCGGAAGCTGTCCTCGCCGAGATACGCGTGCAAGCGCTCGTGGTCGGCAGCGATCACGTCGATCAGCCGCAGCACGTAGGCGTCGCGATAAATGCCGAGCAGATTTTCCTTCGTCTCGTGCGGACCGTCGGGAATGTCCTTCAGGATGGCGTCATCGCCCGCGAGGATCGCGCGCTGGAACTGGTCCTGGAAGTCCTTGAGCTTCAACGGACATCTCCGATGGCAGGCCTGGTTAGGCTGCAGTTGTGTTGCTCGCGACTTCGGAGCGGACGCGGTGCGGCCCCAGCGCGCGCTCGGCGAGAGCACGCGCGTGGTCAAGCTCAGCCACCATATCGGCGAGGGGCGGAATGTCGTCGTCGCGCTCGATCATAGTGGAGACCGGCCCAAAGCGCTCGAGCGCCGCGAGGTAAAGGTCCCACACCTCCTCACGCACCGGGTGATCGTGCGTATCGACGATGTAGTTCTCCATGTCGCTGTGGCCCGCGAGATGGAACTGCACGACGCGGTCCGCGGGGATGCCGTTGAGGAACGCGCGCGCATCGTAGCCGTGGTTGAACGCGCTCACATAGACGTTGTTCACGTCGAACAACAACCAGCAGCCGGTGCGGCGCGTAAGCTCGGCGATGAACTCCCATTCCATCATCTCGGACTGACCGAATTGCACGTACGTCGACACGTTCTCCAAGCACAGTTGGCGCCCGAGCCGCTCCTGCACGTAGTGGACGCGCGAGACGACGTGATCGAGGGCCTCGCGCGTATAGGGGATGGGGAGCAGATCGTGCAGGTTCACGCCGTGCACGCCGGTCCAGCACAGGTGGTCGGAAATCCACTTCGGCTGCGTGCGCTTGGCGAGCTTATTGAGGCCGTCGAGATAATCCTCGTCGAAGGGTGCGGTGGAGGCGATCGACAGGGAGACGCCATGCATCACGACGGGGTAGCGGTCGACGATCTTATCGAGCATGGCGAGCGGCTGTCCGCCGGCGACCATATAGTTCTCAGAGATCACCTCGAACCAATCGACGTTCGGGTTGCCTTCGAGGATGTCGCGGTAGTGCGGTGGGCGCAGCCCGAGACCAAAGCCGAGATAAGGCGGGCGCTCTCCGGCCCGGGCCGCTAGGCTCTCCCTCGCTTGCGCCGTTTTCGCTTTCGTTGAGCCCTGCTTACGATTCGACATCTGCTCACCTGCGTACGGAGTTGCGCTGCCCTTGATATGGGGTCGACCCGGCAGCTCCGCCGCCGGGTCTCTTGATCTGGTACGATCAAAATCCGGAGCGTCAGCCCTTGGAGGGCTCGAAGGTCCCGCCGGCCTTATCGCACTCAGCTTTCGTCGCCTCGGTGAAGCCCTTGCCCTTGCAGGCGTTCTGGCCCTTGCAGGCGTTGGTCGCCGTCTTGCACGCGCTCTGGCCCTTGCAGGCGTTGGCGCCCATGCAGTGACCCTTGGCGTCGTCGGCCGCCAATTGCAGCGGCTTGCTGACGGCAGAGCCAGCAATCAAGAGAGCGGCCGCAGCGGCGGCGATCGCCGCCCCTGAAGTGATGTCGATCTTCATGGTGGTGGTCCTCCAACTAGCTTGGTTTGTAACAAGGGGCTTGGTGGGGGCGGCCGCGTGGCTTTCCCCGGGGGCTAATTGCATTTGAACGCCCTTTTCCCTGCCCTCCCGGCCCGTGAGATGGGCGCGGCTTGCACAGATCGTTGCTCGACCTGCAATCGGCTGATACGGAAGCCGGCGGCGCGCCGTTTCAGTGCCCTTCACTATTTTTCGTTTTTTGGGACCGCTGCGGCCGTAAGCCCTGAGAACTGCGCTCGATTTGAGTGTAACAAACCGCTGCAGGTGGCGAATTGCCGATGAGGAGCCAGTGGCTCAGTTAAATCGCGAGGAGGAGTGGGCGGCCTTGATGCGGGCAGCCATAAGCGGGGATACGGCGGCTTATCGCGATCTCTTGGAATCGCTTACGCACAGCCTTCGCATTGCGACTCGTCGCGGCTTTGCGCAATTCGGCGCCGCGATGAACGACGTCGAGGACGTGGTGCAGGAAACGCTACTCGCGATCCATCTGAAGCGTCATACGTGGGACCCCAGCCAGCCGCTCGGTCCGTGGGTGCGAGCGATTGCGCGTCACAAGCTCATCGACGCGCTGCGCCGGCGCGGCCGCCGGGTCGAAGTGCCCATCGATACGGTGCTGGACTTCCTGCCTGCCGAGGAGCAGCGCAGCGATCTCGACCGCCAGGATGCCGAGCGGCTCATCGGCGAGCTCAACGGCCGCCAGCGAGCGATCGTTCGATCGATTAGCGTCGAAGGCAAGTCGATTCGCGACGTGGCGGAGAGCCTGGGGATGAACGAGGGTGCGGTGCGGGTAGCGTTGCACCGGGGCCTCAAGGCGCTCGCCGCCATGCACCGGAAAGGCGACGAGAAATGAAGACCGATGAC
>DATIZL010000104.1:0-54880 GCA_035517115.1 Hyphomicrobium sp. | reverse complement strand
GCCTAGAGAGCCGCGCGCTTGGAAGCGTCGTCCTTGCCGGGCTCCTTGTCGCCATCGGCCGGCGTCGCCTTCTTGGCATCGGCTGCGGCCTTCTTGGCGGCCTCCGCGGCGGCACGCGCAGATTCGGCGGCGCGCGTTGCGGCCTCCGCGGCCTTGGTGGCGGCGGCGACGGCATCCGCCGGCTTTGCTGCCGCCGTCGAAGCTGGTGCGGGCGAAGCTGCGGGTGTCGCGGGCTTGCTGGCAGCGGACGCTTCGGGTGCGCTCGTCGAAGCCATCTCAGGTGCTTTCGCCTTGGGCTTGGCCTTGGCGACCGGCTTGCTCGGCTTGCCCTCGATGGAGGGATCGGGCGGCGGCAGCTTGTTGGCCGCGCCGACGTTGTCGTGCGTCAGGTTAGGCGACATGGGCGGCACGCTCGAGGGTGGCGCCGAGCTGCGGGCCGCGCGCACACCCTTCGAGGAGGTGCCGTAGGACCCCGGGCTCGGATCGAAGGGCGCGGGCGTGCCCTCCTCGTTGGCGGCGATCGCCTGCGCGTTGAACTGCGCCCACGTGACCGTGACCTTCATGCCCACGGGCACGCGCGGGTAAAGGTCGAGCACGTCCTCGTTATACATGCGGACGCAGCCCTTGGAGACGGCCTGCCCGATGGTCCAGGGCGAGTCCGTGCCGTGGATGCGATAGGTGCTGGCGCCGAGGTAGATGGCGCGCACGCCGAGCGGGTTCATGGGGTGGCCGCCCGGGACCCAGGTCGGCAGCTTAGGGTTCTCCTTCAGCATGTCGGGCGTCGGGCGCCAGGCGGGGTTCTCTTTCTTCTCCGACACCGCGGTCGTGCCCTGCCAGCGGCTCTGCTCGCGCGGGACCGCGATCGGGTAGCTGATGGCCTTGCCCTTCTGCGTGATGAGATAGAGCCGGCGGTCGCCGAAGGAGACGATGATCTGATTGGGCGTGTATTTCGGATCGAAGTCGATGACTTGGCGCTTGCCGCCCCACTCGTCCGTGCCGCCCCACAGAAAGTCGATGAGACCTTGGGCGTGCGCGGCGTGCGGAGGGGCGAGGAGGGGGATCGCGGCCAGGGTCGCAAGGACGATGGAACGCATAAGGCTGCGGGGGGACATTACTGAACGGCTCCGATCGTTGGCTCGCGGTCGAGCGTGCGTCAGTTAAGGTGAACGGAGCGTATATAACAGTCCTATTTTTTGCGGCAGAGCTTGTAGGACACAGTGTGGTCGCGATCGTTCTATGCGACGTTTTTGCACCGCATCGAGGGCCGCTGATTTGGCTTAAGCCTTTGAGCTATATGGAATTCTGAAATTCCGATTTTGCCAGAAGGGTATGCATGCAAGGCCTAATTTTTATGCATGTTTAGAGCCCTCCGGAGGAGGGACGCAGATTCATGTTGGTGAGGCATCTTAAGAACATTTGATCGCTGTTTGTCCTCGCTTTGATCTTGACCGAATCCGCGAAGCGATTTAGAACAAAAAACGAACACGGGGCGGCACTCTTCCCGCTGCCCAGAGCTGTTGCGAGAGCGTTCCCGTGACCCAGGCGGCCCCACCCCCCATCCCACCGTCCGCCGGTCAAACGCGGATCTCGCCGCCAGAGCCCGGCCCACGCGCCGCTGGTCTGAGTGCGCGTCGTGCCGGGCTCTGGTCTTTTTCCTCTTCCCCCGGCCGGGATGGCGGCGCCCTCTTCGCTGTCCCGGCCACCCCCAAAGCAAGCCCGCAAGAAAGCCTCAAGGCCAGCGTCGTCGCGGGCTTGAGGGCGCGCATCGAGGCGCTCGAGCGGCACGCCTCCTCGCCGGCCCTGCGCGCGCTCATGCCCGATGCCGAGCACATCCCCGCCGCGTCCCCGCCGTGGACGCTCGGCGCGCCCGAGATCGATGCGCACCTCTCAGGCGCCCTTGATGGCGCCTCGTTGCACGAGGTGAAACCGCAAGGGTGCATCGCCGATACCGCCGCGGGCGCGAGCGCCGGAGACTGGGCTGCCGCGCTCGGCTTTGCGCTGCGGCTCGCCGTGCGGCGGATGGCTGCGCTGCGCGCACACGCGGGCGCGCAAGCGCCCGCACCCGTCCTCTGGTGCTGGCCCTCCGCGTTCGCACGCGAGCTTGGCCTCCCCTGCGGGCAGGGCCTCGCCGCGCTGGGACTCGATCCTAGCGCCTGCCTGTTCGTCGAAACAAAGCGCGCCTCCGAAGCGCTGTGGGCCATGGAGGAGGGCTTGAAGTCGGCGAGTCTTGCCCTCGTCATCGGCGTGCTGAAGGAGGTGGCGCTGACACCCGCGCGCCGCTTGGGCCTTGCCGCCGCGGGAAATTTGACGCCCTGCCTGATCGTGACCGATCCCCGCGCCCCCGCCGCCGGCTCGACCGCTACCCGCTGGCGCATCGGCGCGCGCAGAAGCGCGCCTCATCCCTTTGAAACGAGCGCGCCGGATGCCCGCCGCTACGCGGTTGCGCTCGAGCGCTGCCGTCACGGCGCGCTGCTCCCGCAGGCTTTGTCGCTGCCCCTGGAATGGTCCGATGAGACGCATCGTTTCCGTGTGGCTCCCGCTCTGGCCGATCGAGCGCATGAGCCGCGCCACGCCCGCCGCGGTGCCTGACGACCTTCCGCTCGCGCTCATCGAGCCAGGGAGCCATGGCATCCGCATCACCGCCGTCAACGCCAAGGCGGCGGAGGAGGGTGTGCGCGTGGGCCAGGCGCTCGCCGATGCGCGCGCCGCATTGCCAGCCCTCCTCTCGCGCCCGGCCGAGCCGCGCCGCGACCGCCTCGCGCTCTTAAAGCTCGCGCGCTGGTGCGGCCGCTACGGGCCCAACCGCAACGTCGACGGCGCGGATGGCCTGTGGATCGACGTGACCGGCGTTGCCCATCTCTACGGCGGCGAGGAGCGCCTATTGGAGGATCTGCTGGCGCGGCTCGCGCGCTTCGGGCTCACCGCTCAAGCCGGCATTGCCGATACGTTCGGCGCCGCGCATGCGCTCGCCCGCTTCGCTTCGCCGCGGCGCGTGCCCGCCAATGCGCATCCTTCTCCCCTCCCCTCGAGGGGAGGGGAACTTAAGTGGCGCTACGATTTCGCAAGTGCGATCGCCGCGCCGGGGCAAGCGGAGGCGCGGCTTGCGCCCCTCCCCGTCGAAGCCTTGCGGCTCGCGCCGGAGACCGTGCTGCTCTTGAAGCGGCTAGGTCTGCGCCGCATCGGGCAACTCTATAGCCTGCCGCGCGCCGCGCTCCAGCGCCGCTTCCGCTCGCCGGAAGCCGCCGAGGCGGTGCTCCTCCGTCTCGACCAGGCGCTGGGCTCCAAGTCCGAGCCGCTCACCGCACTGATCGAGCCGCCGGCGCTCTTCGTGCAGCGCGCCTTCCCCGATCCGCTCATCTCGCCGGCCGGTCTCGAGGCCGAGACCGGGCGGCTCGCAGTCGAGCTGTGCTTAAGCCTCGAGGCGCGCGGGCTCGGCGCGCGCCGCGTGCACCTCTCGCTCTACCGCGCCGACGGCACGGTGGCGGAGGCGCGCGCCGGCATGAGCTTTCCCTGCCGCACGTCCGAGCACATGCTGGCGCTCTTGAAGGAGAAGCTCGCAGCGCTCGACGCCGGCTTCGGGGTCGACATCCTCGTGCTCGCGGCCGTGCAGGTCGAACGCCGCGACACTCCGCAGGCGGCGCTCGGCGCCCGGCTCTCAGGTGCTGCGCGTTCCGACCCCGCGCTGCTCGTCGACCGGCTCTCCAACCATCTGGGCGCGGATCGCGTGAGCCGCCTGGAGCCGCGCGCAAGCCACATCCCCGAGCGCGCGGAGGCGCGCGTGCCGGCCTTGCGCGAAAGTGTGCCCGCGCGCGGCAACGCTGCTGTCGCATTCTCCGCGCCCGCGGCCGCGCGCCCTCCGCTGCTCTTGTCCGCGCCCGAGCCGATCCGCGTCATCGCCGAGGTGCCCGAAGGGCCGCCTGCCCGCTTCACTTGGCGCCGCGTGGAGCGCCGCGTCGTGCGCGCACAAGGCCCGCAGCGCATCGCTCCCGAGTGGTGGCGCGAGATCGGCGGCAAGATGAGCCGCACGCGCGACTACTACCGCCTCGAGGACGAGGGCGGCGCCGGCTACTGGGTCTACCGTGAGGGGCTCTACGGCCGCGGCGAGGAGGCATCCGCCTGGTTCCTGCACGGGCTGTTTGCTTGAAAGTGAAGGTGCGTGGTGGCGCGTTACGCCGAGCTGCAGGTCACGACCAACTTCTCCTTCCTGCGCGGGGCCTCGCACGGGGAGGAGCTCGTCGCGCAGGCGAAGGCCTTGGGGCTTGCGGCCATCGCCATCACCGACCGCAACACGCTTTCCGGCGTCGTGCGCGCGCACCTCGCGGCGAAGGAGGTGGGCTTGAGGCTCATCGTCGGCGCGCGGCTCGATCTAAAGGACGCGCCGAGCCTCCTCTGTCTGCCGCGCGACCGCGCCGCCTACGGGCGGCTGTCGCGTCTCCTCTCGCTGGGGCAGATGCGCGCCAAGAAGGGTGAGTGCACGCTTTATCTCGACGATGTGGCGCGCCACGCCGAAGGGCAGATCTTCATCGCCATTGCGCCCGAGGATTGGGACTGGCGCGAGGCGCAAGCCGCTTCCCCTGCGCCCGAGGCGCCGCGCAACGCCGCCATCCTCCCGTTCCGTCTTCGAACCCCCCACCCTGTCCCTCCCCCGCAAGGGAGGGGACGAAAAACTTCAAACGGTGAGGCTATCAAGAGTAACTCATCACAAGCGGCAACGTTTCCCGTTTTCTCTCCCTCCCCCTGGAAGGGGGAGGGCCGGGGCGGGGGTGGAAAAGAGGAGGCGTTCGAGGCGGCGCTTCTGCGCGTCAAAGCGGCGCTGGGAGAAAGCCCGCTCTATCTCGCGGCGAGCTACACCTACCGCGGCGACGACCGCGCGCGCATCGCCGCGCTTGCCCGCCTCGCCGAACGCTCAGCAACCCCGCTCGTCGCCACAGGCGACGTGCTCTACCACGCGCCCCACCGGCGCGCGCTGCAGGACGTACTCACCTGCGTGCGCGAGAAGACGACGATCGCCGAGGCGGGGTTGAGGCTCGAAGCCAACGCCGAGCGGCATTTGAAGCGCGCCTCCGAGATGGCGCGCCTGTTCAAGGGCCACGCGGCGGCCGTCGCCCGCACGCTTAAGATCGCGGACGCCTGCCGCTTCTCGCTCGACGAGCTCGTCTACGAGTATCCTGATGAACCGGTCCCGCCCGGCAAGACCCCGCAACAGCACCTCGAAGCTCTCACCTGGGAGGGCGCGCGCTGGCGCTTTCCCGACGGCATCCCGGACAAGGTGCGCGCGCTTATCGAACGCGAGCTGGCTCTCATCGCCGAGCTCCACTACGCGCCCTACTTCCTCACCGTGCACGACATCGTCCACTTCGCGCGCTCGCGCGGCATCCTGTGCCAGGGGCGCGGCTCGGCGGCGAACTCCGCCGTCTGCTATTGCCTCGCCATCACCGCGGTGAATCCCACCGAGATCGACGTCCTGTTCGAGCGCTTCGTGTCGCCCGAGCGGAAGGAGCCGCCCGATATCGACGTCGACTTCGAGCACGAGCGGCGCGAGGAGGTGATCCAGTATATCTACGCCCGCTACGGCCGCGACCGCGCCGGCATCGCGGCGACCGTCATCTCCTACCGCGCGCGCTCGGCCGTGCGCGACGTCGGCAAGGCCATGGGCCTCTCGGAGGACACCGTCGCTGCACTCGCCGGCATGGTGTGGGGCACCGCGTCCGGCGGCGAGCTGCCCGAGAAGCACGTGCGCGAGGCGGGGCTCGATCCGAAGGATCCGCTGCTCACGGCCGTGCTGGAATTGACGCACGAGCTCATGGGCTTTCCCCGCCACCTCTCCCAGCACGTCGGCGGTTTCGTGCTGACGCGCGGGCCGCTCGTCGAGGTCGTGCCCGTCGGCAACGCGGCCATGGAGGAGCGCACCTTCATCGAGTGGGACAAGGACGACATCGCGGCGCTGGGCTTGCTCAAGGTCGATGTCCTGGGCCTCGGCATGCTCACCTGCATCCGCCGCGCCTTCGGCCTCATCGAGAGGCACGAGGGCAAGGCGCTCACCCTGGCCTCCGTCCCGCGCGAGGATCAAGCCGTCTACGACATGCTGTGCAAGGCGGATTCGATCGGCGTGTTCCAGGTCGAGAGCCGCGCGCAAATGAACATGCTGCCGTGCCTGAAGCCGCGCACCTTCTACGATCTCGTCATCGAGGTGGCGATCGTGCGCCCCGGCCCCATCCAGGGCGACATGGTGCACCCCTACCTGCGCCGCCGCTCGGGCGTGGAGGCGGAGCACTATCCCGCGCCCGCGCTCGAGCACGGGGAGAAGGACGAGCTCAAAAATATCCTCGGCAAGACCAAGGGCGTGCCGCTGTTCCAGGAGCAGGCGATGCGCATCGCGCTCGTCGCGGCGAAGTTCTCCGACGCGGAGGTGAACGAGCTGAGGAAGGCCATGGCCACCTTCCGCCGCCGCGGCACCATCGGGCTCTTGGAGGAGAAGATGGTCTCGCGCATGACCGCACGCGGCTACGAGCCTGAGTTCGCGCAGCGCTGCTTCAACCAGATCAAGGGCTTCGGCGAGTACGGCTTCCCGGAGAGCCACGCGGCGAGCTTTGCTCACCTCGTCTACGTGTCGGCGTGGATCAAGTGCCACCATCCGGCGGCGTTCGCGGCGGCGTTGCTCAACTCGCAGCCCATGGGCTTCTACGCCCCGGCGCAGATCGTGCGGGATGCGCGCGAGCACGGCGTCGAGGCGCGCGAGGTCGACGTGAACCTCTCCGAGTGGGATTGCACGCTGGAGCCCGGCGCTGGCGCTCCCGCGCTTCGCCTCGGCCTGCGCCAGATCGACGGGCTGCCGGAGGAGGAGGCGCAGAGGATTGTCGCCGCGCGCTCGGTCACCACCCCCACCCTCGAAACCACCCCCACCCCGGCCCTCCCCCTTCCAGGGGGAGGGAGGGAAAACGACGGGAGAGTCGAGGCTGCGCTTTCCGTTTTCATCCCCTCCCCCCTTGCGGGGGAGGGTCAGGGTGGGGGGTGTCACCTCAATTCTGAGGGAGAAGATCCCACATGCCCAATCAGCGAGCCCGTCAGCTCCGCCGCAACCCAACGCAAGAAGAGCGGATCGTCTGGCAGAAGCTGCGCTACAGACGTCTCGCCGGCTATCGGTTTCGACGCCAGCATCCGATCGGGCCGTTCATCGTCGACTTCGTCTGTCTCGAGCGAAAACTCATCGTCGAGATCGACGGCTGCCAGCACGGCGGGCGCGCAGAAGAAGAGCGCGACCGAAAGCGGGCCCAATGGCTCGAACAGAAAGGCTTCAGGATCGTGCGCATCTGGAACCGAGACGTGCGTCTCGACCTCCACGATGCTGTCGAATCCATCTTCGGTGCGCTTATCGGAGAGAGCTGATGCTTCCACCCCCACCCCGGCCCTCCCCCTTCCAGGGGGAGGGAGGGAAAATGGAGAGGGCGGATTCTTTTCCTCCCCCCTTGAGGGGGAGGACGACGCGGCGGCGCATCGAGCGCAAGCTCGTGTCGCCGGCGCGTCAGGTGGGGGGTGCCATGATGATCACAATTGCAATCCGTTCCGGCATACGCACGACCTGTGGATGCGCGCGCGCGTGCGGCTTGCGACCTTGGAGAAGCTCGCCGCCGCCGATGCCTTCCGCTCGCTCGGCCTCGACCGCCGCCAGGCCCTGTGGGAGGTGAAGGCGCTGGGCTCGGCCGAGCCCTTGCCGCTCTTTTCCTGGAACGAGACGCGCGAAGCGGGCCTCGAGCCTCAAGTGACGCTGCCCGCGATGCCGCTGTCGGAGCACGTCGTCAACGACTACCAGACGCTCAGGCTCTCCCTCAAAGCGCACCCCATGAGCTTCCTGCGCGCGCATCTCAACCAACCGCATGCGGCGTCCGATCGCCATCCTCCTCTCGGCGTCATCCCCGTCATGGCGGAGCCATGCTTCGCATGGACGGCGGGGACCCAGATCACGCCGCCCGAGGCAGACGCTGTGGGTTCTGCTTCCAACGTACCCGAGCGGAGCGGAGGCCTGGATCCCGGCCTACGCCGGGATGACGGAAGGACGAAGCTTCGGGGTAGCGCTCGGCGTCATCGCATCCGCTCCTGCGAGGAGCTGCGCGCAGCCAAAGACGGCGCCTACGTCTCCGTCGCCGGCGTGGTGCTCGTGCGCCAGCGCCCGGGCTCGGCCAAGGGCGTCGTGTTCATGACCATCGAGGACGAGACCGGCATCGCCAACGCGGTGGTGTGGCCGAAGACGCTCGAGCGCTTCCGCAAGGTGGTCATGGGCGCACGCTTGATCGTGATCCACGGGCGCATCCAGCGCCATGAGGACATCATTCACGTGGTCTCTCAGCGCCTGGAGGACCGCAGCGACTGGCTATCGCTCTTATCGGAGCAGGCCCCCGACCTGAAAACGCCGCTCGCCAACGCCGACCACGTGAAGAGCCCCGACATCCGCGCAGAGCAGACGGGTCTGCACAATGGGCACCCGCGCTGGGCGGGGAGCGACCCGCGGCTCACGCATCCGCGCGAGGCGCGCATCATCCCCAAGTCGCGCGACTTTCATTGAGGCGTTTTGTTCAGCAGCACCGTGTTGGGCACGCCCTCCGCGCCCATGAACACCGCCAGGATGCGAGCGTTGCCGGCCCCGGTGTTGCGCCCGTTGTGCTCCCAGTCGATCGCCTCCACCAACGCATCGCCCGCCCGATAGACGCGGGTGCCCGCCGGACCGTAGTCGACGGTGATCTCGCCTTCGAGGACATAGCCGAACATCGGCACGTCGTGCTTGTGCCAGCCGGTCGCCTCCCCCGGCAGCATGGTGACGATCGCCGCCGTCACCTTGGCAGGCGCGCGCGTGGGGTAGGAGAAGGTCTGGCCGAGCACGGTCTTGCCCGTGTCGAGCAGCGCCGCCGCCTCCTCGCGCGTGGATGCGCGGTGGCTCGTGAGGGCGAGGATGGCAAGCGCAAGCACAATCGGCGGCGAAGCGAGCGCCGCGCGGCGCGCAAAACGCTGCACCGGTATCGGAAGCATGAGATCGGCCCTTTGACGCAACGGGTTGGCAACGGGGGAAGCGCGTTTCGCCAGCAAAGCAGATGCGCAGTTAACGCCGGCCTAGGGGCTACTCGGGCGGACCCGGGCTCGACAGCGGAGCGCGCGGCCCCGATAAAGGGCGACCCCGACGCCCGGCCCACGCCCGCAAAGAACGCACAACATGCTCACCCTCAAGCTCCCGAGCCGGCCCGCCTCCCTGCTGAACCGTCTCCCACTTGCGCTGGTGCTGGCGGCGCTCCTGTTGCATCCGGCGCGGGCGCAGGATGCGCGCAGCGCGCCCGAGCCGGCGTCGGACTCCTCCACGCATGAGCTGGCGACGGCCGAGCGCCACATGGTCGTCGCCGCGAACCGCTACGCTGCCGAGGCGGGGCGCGAGATGCTGCGCGCCGGCGGCTCGGCGGCGGACGCGGCCATCGCCGTCCAGCTCGTCTTGAACCTGGTCGAGCCGCAGTCGAGCGGGCTCGGCGGGGGCGCCTTCCTGCTCTACTGGGACGCAGGCAAGTCCGAGCTCAAGGCCTTCGACGGCCGCGAGACGGCGCCCGCTTCCGCGCGTCCCGATCGCTTTCTTGTCGACGGCAAGCCGATGCCATTCACGGCCGCGGTGCGCTCTGGCTTGAGCGTCGGCGTGCCGGGCATCGCGCGCCTCACGGAGACGGTGCACGCGCGCTATGGCCGCCTGCCGTGGGCGCGCCTGTTCGAGCCGGCCATCCGCCTTGCGCAGGAGGGCTTCGAGGTGTCGCCGCGGCTGCACGCATTGCTGCGCGCCGCGGGGCCCGACAGCTTCACGCCGGCGGCGCGGCGCTACTTCTTCACCGCCACGGGCAGCGCCTGGCCTGTCGGCCACATCCTCAAGAACCCGGAGCTTGCCTCGACGCTGAAGCGCATCGCGGCCGAAGGCGCGCGCGGCTTTTATGAAGGGCCGGTGGCGGAAGCGATCGTGCAGGCGGTAGCCGACGCGCCGACGGCGCCCGGCGGCATTACGCTGCAGGACCTTGCGGGCTACACGGTCAAGGAGCGCGCAACCGTCTGCATCGGCTACCGCGGCGACAAGGTCTGCGGCGTCGGCCCTCCCTCCTCCGGCGGTCCGGCGGTCGCGCAGACGCTCGGCCTGTTGGAGCCCTTCGACCTCGGCAAGGGACGCGCGGCGGCGCTGCAGCCGCAGGCGATGCACCTGATCGCGGAGGCCGAGAAGCTCGCCTACGCCGACCGCAGCCTCTACTTGGGCGATCCCGACTTCGTCACGATCCCGGACGGCCTCCTCGATGCCCGCTACCTCGGCGAACGGCGTGCGCTCATGGATCCCTTGCGTGCTATGGCAAAGCCTCAGCCGGGGGTGCCACCGGGCGCAAGCCGCCAGTCGTTCGGGCGCGATGCGACGCGCGAGCGCACGGGCACCAGCCAGATCTCCGTCATCGACGACGACGGCAACGCGCTTTCCATGACGACGACGATCGAGGGCGGGTTCGGCTCGCAGATCTGGGCCGCCGGCTTCCTGCTCAACAACGAGCTCACCGATTTCTCCTTCGTCCCCGTCGATGCCGACGGCAAGCCGGTCGCCAACGCGGTTGCGCCGGGCAAGCGCCCGCGCAGCTCCATGGCGCCGACCATCGTGTTCGACACGGCGGGCCGTGTGATGGCCGTGCTTGGCTCGCCCGGCGGCGGCCGCATCCCCCTCTACGTCTTGAAGACGCTCGTCGCGATCATCGATTGGGGTCTTGATGCGCAAGCCGCCGCCGACCTGTTGAACTTCGGCAGCCAGGGCGACGGCTTCGAGATCGAGCTCGACGGAGCGGCCATCTGGCCCGCGCTCGCCTTGAGGGCTCTTGGTCACCAGATCGTGCCGAGCGACCTGACCTCGGGCACGCACGTTATCGTGCGGCGGGGCGCCAAGCTCGAGGGCGGCGCAGATGACCGCCGCGAAGGCGCGGCACTGGGAGATTGAGGGCAGTCCACCCCCACCCCGACCCTCCCCCTTCCAGGGGGAGGGAGAGAAAACAGGAAGCCAAGTGTCCAATTTTGATTGAGGTCAATCCACCACTTTCCTCCCCCCTTTAGGGGGAGGACGCCGTGGGGGAGCGCGAGCGAAGCTCGCGGCGACGGCACGGCAGGTGGGGGGTATATGAATGAGCGAAATGAAGAAGAGTACGTCCGTGAAGCGAACCATCACCGTCCTCGGCGCCGGCATTCTCGGCCTCTGGCAAGCCCACGCGCTTGCCCGCGCGGGCCACCGCGTGCGCCTGATCGAGGCGAGCGCGGAGCCGTTCGCGCGGGCGGCGAGCCTTTATGGCGGCGTGATGCTGGCGCCCGAGCGCGAGGCGGAGACGGCGCCGCCGATCCTGCGCACGCTCGGCCACGAGGGCGTGGCGGCTTGGCGCGCGCTCTACCCCGGGCTCATCGTCAACGGCAGCCTCGTCGTCGCGCACGCGCGCGACGCCTCCGAGCTCGACCGCTTCGCCAGGCTGACCCAAGGGCACGAGCGCCTCGACGCAGAGCGCCTGCAGAAGCTCGAGCCGGAGCTCGCAGGCCGCTTTCCCTCCGCACTTCTCTTCCCCGAGGAGGCGCACATGCTGGCGCCGGCGGCGCTTGCGTTCATGCTGGGGGAAGTTCGCGCCGCCGGTGTCGAGGTCATTCTTGGCGCCGACCGCGCGGCCGCTGCGAGCGGCATCGTCATCGATTGCCGCGGGCTTGCCGCGCGCGGCGAGCTGCCCGATTTGCGCGGCGTGCGCGGCGAGCGCCTCGTCGTGCACTCCTCCGAGATCGCCCTGCAGCGCCCGGTGCAGCTCCTGCATCCGCGCCAGCCCATCTACGTCGTGCCGTGGGGCGACGGGCGCTTCATGATCGGCGCCACCGTGCTCGAGAGCGAGGACGATGGGCCCGTCACGGTGCGCTCCGCGCTGGAGCTGTTGGGTGCGGCTTATGCCGTGCATCCCGCGTTCGGGGAAGCGCAGATCCTCGATCTCGGCGCCGGCGTGCGGCCCGCGTTTCCCGACAACGTCCCGCGCGCGATCGTGCGCGAGGGCGGCCGCCGCATTTTCGTCAACGGCGCCTACCGGCACGGCTTCCTGCTGGCGCCGGTGCTCGCCGCCGCGGTGCGCGACTATCTGGAGACCGGGCGCGTGCCCTCGCCTCTCCTCGTCGTCGAATAGCGACGATGAGCGCGCGGCCTCAGCTCAGGTAACGACGGTCGCCTTCGGGCCCATCATGGCCTGGATCTCGCGCAGGCTGCGCGCGGCGCCCCACACGTGCTCGATGCGGAACTGCTCGTTGCCGCCGCCGAAGATGGCGATCTTGCCCTCGATGTCGCTGGTGCCGAGGCCGAGGATGCCGAGCCCCAGGATCTTGTGCGCGAGAATGTCGTCGGAGTAGCGCGTGAGCCGCACGTGCATCACCGAGTAGCTCTCGGGCGCGCGCCCGAGCACGCTGGCGAAGCGCTGCACGCGCTCGATCTGCGCGCCGCGAAAGCGCCAGAAGCTCAAGCGGTCGGCGATGAAGATGATGACGAACCAGACGACGAACAGCGACGACGACACCATCATGTAGAAGGCGAGGTTCATGTGCACGAGGATCGCGGGCGGCGTCTTGAACAGCCCCTCGATGCTCATGATGAACTGCGTGCCCACGGACGCGCCGATGAGCAGCAGGATCAAAAGGATGGCGCCGATGCCGCGGGCCTTGACCGTGGTGGCGAGCACCACGAACAACAACAGCAGCGTGAACGAGACGCCGAGCCAGGCGCCCGGATAGATGAGCAGCGGCTTGGCCCCGCCGATGGTGAAGGTCTCGCCCTGCGCCCAGGTCAGAAGCGCGCAGAAGAACCCGTAGGCCCACACGACCCACCAATAGAGGATGGGGGAATGGGGATAGACGGGAACCTCGGAGAGCTGGGATTTGCCCGCCGTTCCCCCGGCTTCAACGCCCGTCGACGCCATGGCGCCTCCCCAGCCGAATATGCGGCCGCCCTATTTGTATATCGCCATCCCCAGAGCGATATTCATGGCACCGGCTCCGGAGAACTGTCAACGCGAGGGACGCTCCAAGGCGTCCCCGCCTTGAGCTTTCGGGGCGAATTCTATTCTATTGGCGCGCGGGCGATTTTCCGCGCGCGGGATGGAGGAACGTTCCCTGACCACGTGCCCCAACGACGGACGTGAGATCGTCGTCAACGGCGATAGGCTGGCGACGCGCGCGCAAACGCTCGCCGAGCTCATCGCCGAGCTGGGGTTTGCGGGCAAGCGCATCGCCACCGCGCGCAACGGCGATTTCGTGGCGGAAGGCGCGCGCATCAAGACCGCGATCGAGCGCGGCGACCGTATCGAGATCGTGTCCGCCCGCAACGGCGGCTAGGCTTGAGCCATGAACGTGATGGATCCCAAGGCAGCGGCGTCCAGTGCACTCACGCTCTACGGCGTGGCACTGCCCTCGCGCCTTTTGCTCGGCACCGCCGGCTACCCCTCCCCGCACGTGCTTCAGCGTGCGGTCGAATCTTCCGGCGCCGCCATCGTGACGGCCTCGCTCAGGCGGGAGCAGGCGCGCGGCCGCACCGGCGAGCGCTTCCTCGAGTTCCTGCGTGCGCTCAGCGTACGCGTGCTGCCCAACACCGCCGGCTGCCGCACGGTCAAGGAGGCGGTGACGACGGCGCACATGGCCCGCGAGCTGTTCGCCACCGATTGGGTGAAGCTCGAGGTCATCGCCAACGACGACACCTTGCAGCCGGAGGTCATCGGCCTCGTGGAGGCGGCCGGGATCCTCGCGCGCGAGGGGTTCAAGGTGCTGCCCTACACCACCGAGGACCTGTCGATTGCCGAGCACCTGCTGGCCGCCGGCTGCCAGGTCTTGATGCCGTGGGGGGCGCCTATCGGCTCCGGCCGCGGGCTCGCCAATCCGTACGCGCTGAAGAGCCTGCGCGCCTATTTCGCCGGCGTGCCGCTCATTGTCGATGCAGGGATCGGGGCGCCCTCGCACGCGGCGGCCGCGATGGAGATGGGCTACGACGGCGTGCTGCTCAACACGGCGGTCGCCAAGGCGGGCGATCCGCCCCGCATGGCGGAGGCCTTCGCCAAGGCGATTATGGCGGGCCGCGCCGCCTACGAGGCGGGGCTCATGGAGGCGCGCGACATGGCGCAGCCCTCGACCCCCGTCGCCGGCACGCCGTTCTTCGATCTCGGCACCTCCGGCGATGACTGAGGTGCTGGCTGCGGGCCCCGACGTCTTCTACCCCATCGTTCCCGACGCGGGATGGCTGGCGCGCCTTGTGCCCTTGGGCGTGCGCACCGTGCAGCTGCGCCTCAAGGAGGCTCCCCGCGAGGAGGTCCGCCGCCAGATCGCGGCGAGCCTTGCGGTCACGCGCCGGCACCGGTGCCAGCTCATCGTCAACGATTATTGGCGCGAGGCGATCGAGTTGGGTGCCGGTTGGGTCCACCTCGGCCAGGAGGACCTCGCCGCGGCCGACCTTGCGGCGATCAAGTCCGCGGGCATTCGCATCGGTGTCTCGACCCACAGCGAGGACGAGCTCCAGATCGCGCTCGCCGTTGAGCCCGCCTACGTGGCGCTGGGGCCCGTCTACGAGACGAAGCTCAAGGTCATGCCATGGGCGCCGCAAGGCTTGGACCGCGTGCGCCAGTGGAAGGCTCGGATCGGGAACAAGCCCCTCGTCGCCATCGGCGGCATCACGCCGCAGCGCGCGCCCGCCGTGCTTGCTGCGGGTGCTCAGTCGGTGGCGGTGATCACCGACTTTATGACCGCATCGGAACCCGAGCAGCGTGTTCGCGATTGGCTAGCGTGGGCCGACAGAGTGCGGTGCAGTGTCGACCAGAAGGGGTGAGCGAGGCGCAAAAAGATAGCGTCCCCCATAACCTTCTCCGCTTGCGCTCGCACGCTCGGTAGCATCAGAATGTGAGAACTGTACCATTCTTCTCCGCGGGTGAGGCGTCGGCCGGCCCGGAAGACGAGCGCGCGCATGGCATTTCGCTTCAGGCTCGCCGAGACCTTCGAGGAAGGTTGCCACCGGATTGCGCGCGAGCAGATCGAGCGTGCGCAAGGCCAGCTTAGGGGGCCCGACGATCCTGTCGTGGCCGTGCACGAGACGCGAAAATCGCTGAAGCGGCTGCGGGCGCTTCTGCGCTTGGTCCGCCCGGCGCTGGGCGACAGCGTCTTCCACCACGAGAACGCGCAACTGCGCGAGATCGCCCGCATCCTGTCGAGCGCTCGCGACCGGCAGGTGCTTCTGGAGACGGTTGCGAAGCTCGAGGCAGCCGCAAGCTTCCCGAAAAAAGGGCTTGGCCAGGCCCTGCGGGAAGCGCTCACCGCCACCAACGGCGAGCAGAGCCCCATCTTCGAAGCGGCAGCGCTGCGCCAGGCGCAAGGCCGATTGGCGGAGGCCAAGAAGCGCCTCGCGAAGCTGCGCCTTCCGGGCCGCGGCTTCGAGGTCGTGGGGCCGGGCTTGGAGGCGAGCTACCGCCGGGCGCGCCGCGCCTTCCGCTCGGCCTACGTCGAGCTCACCGACGAGGCCTTCCACGAATGGCGCAAGGGCGCGCAAACGCACTGGCGCCAGATGCTGCTGTTGACACGCGCCTGGCCCGCCTCGCTGGAAGCACGCGCGAGCGAGGCGCGCGCCTTGTCGCAGATCCTGGGAGACGACCACGATCTGGCGATGCTCTCGGCCTTCCTGCGCTCGGAGGCGTGCGCGCGCCTGGGCGAGGATGCGGGCGTGGTCGAAAGGCTGGCGCGGCGGCGCCAGCAGGAGCTGCGTGAAATCGCGCACCCGATGGGCCTGAGGCTGTTCGCCGAAAGCCCGAAGGCGCTGCACCACTCGATCGCGGCCTATTGGGAGGCCGCCGTCGCCTTGAAGGATCGCGAGCCCGAGCAGGAAGCCCCGCCGGCGTCGCATCATAAGACGCCCGCCGCCCCTGCCACGCGCCGCCGCCGCCCGGCCGCCGGCGCCTGACGACCTCCGCGCTCGTGCTCGCTAGTGGGGGTGTGCTCCGTCGCCTTCCTCGCGCTTATTGGCTAAGGTGCCCGCCTTCCGCTCGCCCGACCGAGGACAAGCCCACGTGAACGAGACGAAGAGGAGCGGCGCCTTCGAGCCTCAGGACGGGGCGCGGCCCGACGGCCACCCCGAGGCTGCGCACGGCCGCATCGGCGTCCTGCTTCTGAACCTCGGCACGCCGGACGCGACCGACTACTGGTCCATGCGCCGCTACTTGAAGGAGTTCCTGTCCGACCGCCGCGTCATCGAGGTGCCGCGCTGGAAGTGGTGGCCGATCCTCAACCTCATCATCCTGACCGTGCGCCCGGGCCGTAGGGGCAAGGACTACCAGACGATCTGGAACGAGGAGCGGAACGAAGGCCCCTTGAAGACCATCACGCGCTCGCAGGCGGAGAAGCTCGCCGCCGCACTGGCGGATGATCCGCGCATCGAGGTCGATTGGGCCATGCGCTACGCCAACCCCTCCACCGCGAGCCGCATCGAGGCGCTGAAAGCGCGCGGCTGCGACCGCATCCTGCTCGTGCCGCTCTATCCCCAGTACGCCGCGGCGACCTCCGCCACCGCATGCGATGCGGCCTTCCGCGCGCTGATAGGCATGCGCTGGCAGCCGACGGTGCGGGTGGCGCCGAGCTACCACGACGATCCCGTTTATATCGAGGCGCTCGCGGCTTCCATGCGGGGTCGCCTCGCCGCGCTCGACTTCAAGCCTGAGGTCATTATCGCCACCTTCCACGGAATGCCGCAGGCCTACCTTGAGGACGGCGATCCCTATCACTGCCAATGCCAGAAGACCTCGCGCCTGCTGCGCGCAGCCCTCGGCTGGCCTGCGGACAAGTGGCTCACGACGTTCCAGTCCCGCTTCGGCAACGACCCCTGGCTGCAGCCCTACACCGACGAGACCGTCAAGCGGCTCGCGGGCGAGGGCGTGAAGCGGCTCGCACTCGTTGCCCCGGGCTTCTCCGCCGATTGCCTGGAGACGCTCGAGGAGCTCGACCGCGAGAACCGGCACTACTTTGTGGAAGGGGGCGGCGAGAAATTCGCCTACATGCCGGCGCTCAACGACAGCGCGGAAGGCATGCGCGTCATCGAGGCGGTCGTGCGCCGCGAGCTCAAAGGCTGGGTGTGAGGCGGGCCTTCAGTCCGCGGCTGGGTGGTCGGGCTCCTCCGCCCCCACACCGGCGGGCTCGATGTCGGACACCTCGCCGCCTGCGCAACCCGCAAGAAGCAGCGTCGAGAGCACGACGCACAGAGCCGCCATACGCATGCATGCTATCCCTCAAATCCCCGAGCCTAAGGAGCAAATTGAGACTAATGCCCCGCTAACCCGCGTTGTCGCCCGCCGGAGGCCGAGGGTGAGCGGTCAAAGACCTGGTGAATAAGGGGGGCGGCTGAACTAAGCCACGCCGGCGCGGAGCAGGTCGTGCACGTGCACGATGCCGACCGGCTTGCCCTTGTCCACCACGAACAGCGCCGTGATGCGGGCGGCGTTGATCAGCTCGAGTGCCGCCGACGCCAGCATCTTCGGCGTCGCCGTCTTGGGCTTCCGCGTCATGATGTCGGCGGTGCGGGCCTTGACGAGATCGCCCCCCATGTGACGGCGCAGGTCGCCGTCGGTGACGATGCCGATCAGCCTGCCTTTGGCGTCGACGATGCCGAGGCAGCCGAAGCTCTTCTGCGTCATGGTGACGAGGGCGTCGCTCATGACCTCGGTGTCGCGCGCGAGCGGCAGGCGGTCGCCCTTGTGCATGACGTCGGCCACGTACTGCAGGCTGGCGCCGAGCGAGCCGCCGGGGTGGAAATCCTTGAACTCGCTGGCGGTGAAGCCCTTGGCCTCGAGCAGGGCGATGGCAAGGCAATCGCCGAGCGCGAGCTGCATCGTCGTGGAGGTGGTAGGGGCGAGCCCGTGCGGGCAGGCCTCCTTGATGCGCGGCAGCTCCAAGACGATGTCGGCGTGCTGGCCGAGCGCGCTCTCGGTGCGCGAGGTGATGGCGATGAGCGGGACCTTGTGGCGGCGCGAATAGGTGATGAGGGGCTTCAGCTCCACCGTCTCCCCCGACCACGACAGCGCCAGCAGCACGTCATCGCGCGTGATCATGCCGAGGTCGCCGTGGGAGGCTTCCGTCGGGTGCACGAAAAAGGCCGGACGCCCCGTGGAGGCGAAGGTGGCCGCGATCTTCTGGCCCACGTGGCCGCTCTTGCCGATGCCGGTGACGATGACGCGCCCGCGGGCTGTGCGCATCGCCTGCAGCGCCTCCTCGAAGGCGCGCGCCATGGTGGTCGACAGCACCTCGCGCAGCATGCCGAGCCCCTCGCACTCGAGGTCGAGGGTGCGCAAGGCAGATGCAACCGGAAGGCGGCTTACCCGCTTGCCGCCCTCGATGCTGCGGAATTTTCGAAAAGGCCCCGGCGCCGTCACCTGCGATCCCCCGTGCTGCCAGCCGCCCTAGCCCTTTGATATATCAAAGCCCGATCGATCGTCCAATCGCGTGGACGGGATTAGTAACCGCCAATCGAGGCCCCGCCGGGGCCCTTCGCGGCCTGCAACGTGCCGGCTTTTCCATCCTAAACAGACCGTTAACCGACGCTCCGTAGGGTCAAAAGCACGTGCAGGCGTTCGCGTGACGAGTGATCTCATGGGAGCGCTTGGTGGTAAGCCGGCGGCGATCGATTTGGCTTTTGTTGTGGCTTGCTGCCGCAGCAGGGGCCGGGCCGTGGCTGGCGCCGGGTGAGGCCCAAGCGCAGATCCTGGACCGGCCGGCTTCCGTCGTGGCGCCCCCCAAGCGCCCGCCTCCCACTCCGGAGGCCCCCGATCCCTCCTTGTCGCCCGACGATCAGACCCCAGTCGACACTGGGTTTGCCCCCGACTTCGGCACGACGACCATCACGCCTGCGGGCGCTCAGGATGGCCTCGAGCCGCAGGACGCTGCCGCACAGGCCGCGGCGGAGGCCGAGGAGGCCACCACGGCAGGCACGGCGCCGGAGGAGCAGGGAGGGGACACGGACGAGTTCGGCGAGGCGCGCGCGCGTCCACGCCAGCTGCCGCCGCAGGATGGCGATCTGCCGGCGGTGATCGAGGCTCCGCCGCCCTCGAACGAAGGGATCGTCGACCTCAATGCGCCGCCGGCGCTTCCCAACGAGGAGGACGTGACGCTCGCCGACATGCGCAACGCGCGCGACCTCGCCATCTACGCCGGCACCGCCCCGAGCTTCGACCCGCTGCTGCTCGAGGCGCAGGAGACGAACCCCGTCTTCAGCACCATCGAGGGGCACGCCTTCGACCCCGATCCGTTCGTGCCGCTCGGCACCCGGCTCGGCAGCTTCCTGCTGTTCACGTCGCTGCAGACCGACGGCGATTTCAACAGCAACGTCTTTGCCTCGCCGGAGGCGCTCGGCGACTTCGCGCTCGAGCTGTGGCCGTCGGCCCGGCTTGCCTCCAACTGGAGCAATCACGCCCTCGAGATCCGCGCCTCCGGCGACCTCAGCTTCCATGACACGTTCACGAGCGAGGACGACCGCGCCTATCTCGTCGAGGCGTTGTCGCGTCTCGACATCACGCGCTTCAGCAACATCCAGGCGTACGTATCGCACGAGCTCGCGCAGGAAAGCCGCTCGGCGATCAACGCCAGCTCCATCGGTACGCGGCCCAACATCATCGTCGACCGCGCGAGCCTCGCCGGCAACCAGCGCTTCAACCGGCTCAGCGTGCAGGTGCGCGGCAATATCATCGATACTCGATACGGCACCGACGTCGTTGACGGCCAGGTCCAGAGCAACGCCGACCGCGATTTCACGCTCTATGAGCAGGCGGTGCGCCCGCAGTGGGAGTTCAACCCCGACCTGTTCCTGTTCTCGGACATCTCCTTCAATCAGCGCGACTATCCGATCGCGGCCTTCACCGACGGCCTCAACCGGACCTCGAACGGCCAGCGCTATCGCTTCGGCCTGTCGTTCGGCAACACGAGCCCCATCCTCAACGGATCTTTCAGCCTCGGCTACGGTCAGCAGGACTACGGCAACGCCCTCCTGCAGGACATCCATGCGCTCTTGTTCGACGCCGACCTCACCTGGCACATCACGCCGTTGACCTCGCTTCTGTTCACGGCGGCGACCGACGTGGCGGAAACGACGACCACCGACACGGGCGGCGTGCTCGAGCGTCAGTACGCGCTCGCCCTGCGCCACAGCTTCTCGACGCGGCTCGTCGGAACGACCGGCGTCAGCTACTACAATCGCGATTTCGTCGGCGGCGGTCTGACCGAGCAGCAGACCACGGGGGCGGCGGGGCTCGAATACTATCTGTCGCGCGAGTGGGTGCTGTTCGGCCGCTATCAGCACACGGCCTTCTTCACCACGGCGGAGAACGGCAACTACACCGTCGAGGAGGTGCAGGTCGGCGTGCGCTTCCGCCACTGATGGGCAATCTGGCCGCGAATCGTCAGGCAACTTATCGTACGATCACTGAGCAACCTCCCGGTGCAAAGTTTGAGCTCCACTCAATTCAGCTTCGCATAAGCCAATGCCGCGGGCAGCGTCTGCTTTCCTGATTCACGTTGCGGGCGCGTTACAGCCAGTGTGATGCTTCAGTGATAATCACCTGATCAGTGATTAGGCGTTGCGTACGGGGGAGTAGCGTTATGCGTAAGTTCGTATCCGCGTTGGCGCTGATCAGCGCACTTGCAGCTGGTCATGCCTCAGCCGAACCGATCCACAAATGGGAAGGCTTCTACGGGGGCGTCAACATCGGCGGCACGTGGGGCCACGCGGACTCGGACACGAGCTGCAGCTCATCGGTGTTCTTCGCTTGTCCGATTGCAGCGGCCTTGGGTACCCCGCCGTCCAGCTTCTCCTCCGACACGAGCGGTGTGATCGGCGGTGGTCAGCTCGGATACAATTTCCAGTACGCGCACTGGGTGTTCGGTGCTGAGACCGACTTCTCCTGGACGAACGCCGAGGGCAGCGACACGCAAAATCCCACCCTGTTGGGCTTCCTCCCGACCTCGGCAACCGTGTCAGAAAGGCTCGATTGGCTGGGAACGGTGAGAGGCCGGATTGGCTACGCCTCCGGCGATCTTCTCGTCTATGCGACGGGCGGCTTGGCGTACGCCAATTAACTTCCACTAGCCGGAGACCGACGCTTGTTATGGGCCCCGGTCACAAGCCGGGGCCCATTCTTTTCAGCTAAAGCCTCTTGATCGCTGCCTTGAGGGCGGGCGCGAGCTCCGGCCGCTCGAGCCCGTAGGCGAGGTTCGCCAGCAAAAAGCCGATCTTGGTGCCGGTATCGTAGATGGTGCCGTCGAAGCGCACGGCGTGGAACGGCTTGCCGGCCTTCAGCATGGCGAGCATGGCGTCGGTGAGCTGGATCTCGCCGCCGGCGCCGCGCTCCCCGCGCTCGAGGACCGCGAATACCTCCGGCTGCAGGATGTAGCGGCCCGAGATGTGCAGGTTCGACGGCGCCGTGCCGGGCTTGGGCTTCTCCACCATTTGGGTGATCTCGGACACCTTGGCCTTGGCGTCCTTCACCCCGACGATGCCGTACTGGTGCGTCTCGCTCTCCGGCACCGGCGACACGCCGATGTGGTTGCCGCCGTGCGCGTTGAAGGCGGCGATCATCTCGGCGAGGAACGGCGTCTGCCCATGATGCAGCATGTCGGGGAGCAGCACCGCGAAGGGCTCATCGCCGACGATGTCGCGCGCGCACCAGACCGCATGGCCGAGGCCCAGCGGCTCCTGTTGACGCGTGAAGCTCGCGGCCCCTGCGGGGAGCAGCGCGCCGGCAAGCTCCTTGAGCTCCTTTTCCTTGCCGCGGGCGGCGAGCGTGCTTTCCAGCTCCGGCTGCTTGTCGAAGTGGTCCTCGATCGCCCCTTTGTTGCGCCCGGTGACGAAGATGAAGTGCTCTATGCCGGCGGCGCGCGCCTCGTCCACCACATGCTGGATCGCGGGCTTATCGACGACGGTCAGCATCTCTTTCGGTATGGCCTTGGTCGCGGGCAGGAAGCGCGTGCCGAGCCCCGCCACGGGGAATACAGCCTTGCGGATGCGCTTCTCGGGTCGAGGCATGTGGGGGCTCCGGTATTTCCAGGGAGGATAGCGGAAGTTTCTTCATCGCAGGCGTTAACGCAGGAACGGCCGGCGTGGAGGGTTGTTTCAGTCCAAGATTAAGCTTTGCGATGCTAGGGTGCCCGGCAAAAGAGGGCCAACGGGAAGGCGCGTTGAACGATGACTGTGCTCGTCACCGGCGGGGCCGGCTATATCGGAAGCCATATGGTGCTCGAGCTCCTCGATTCGGGGGAGAGCGTCGTCGTGCTCGACAACCTGTCGACGGGCTTCCGCTGGGCGGTGCCGCCCAACGCCACGCTCGTCGTCGGCGATGTCGGCGATCAGGACCTCGTTCGCAGCATCGTCCGCAAGCACGGGATTGAATCCATCATCCATTTCGCCGGCTCGATCGTGGTGCCGGAGTCGGTCGTCGATCCGCTGGGCTACTACCATAACAACACCGTCAAGTCGCGCGCCCTGATGGAGGTCGCGGTCGAGCTCGGCATCAAGCGCTTCATCTTCTCCTCCACCGCCGCCGTCTACGGCATGCCGAAGGAGAACCCGGTGCGCGAGGACGCCGAGCTCAAGCCCATGTCGCCCTACGGCTCCTCCAAGCTCATGACCGAGATCATGCTGGCGGACACCGCGCGTGCGCACGACTTCAACTACGTGGCGCTGCGCTACTTCAACGTGGCGGGCGCCGACCCCAAGGGCCGCTCGGGCCAGTCGACGCCGAACGCCACGCACCTGATCAAGGTCGCCTGCGAGACGGCGCTCGGCAAGCGCCCCTACATGGAGGTGTTCGGCACCGACTACCCGACGCCCGACGGCACCTGCATCCGCGACTACATCCAGGTCACGGATTTGGCGCGCGCGCATCTCGCCGCGCTGCGCTATCTGCGCGACGGCGGCGCCTCCGAGGTGTTCAACTGCGGCTATTCCAAGGGCTTCTCGGTCCTGCAGGTGATCGAGGCGGTGAAGCGCGCCTCCGGCGCCGACTTCGAGGTGCGCCTGTCGGGGCGGCGTCCGGGCGACCCGGCGGCAATCGTGGCCGCCTCCGACAAGATCCGCGTGCGGCTCGGCTGGCGCCCGCAGTACGACAGCCTCGACACCATCGCGGCCCAGGCGCTCGCCTGGGAGGCGCAATTGGGCGAGCTCAAGTACGCGAGCTAGCGGCTTTATTCACATCCCCGCGGATGCGCCTCGCCCGAATCGCGGGCGACGGCTAGTGCTGAACGCGCCCGTGCGTTGCCACGGTGCACGCACTATATTGGCCGCATCGCGCGACCACCTTGGGATCAGCAAGCATGAGCACGTCCGATAGCGACGCTGGAGCGCTCCCGCACGGCGACCCTTCCGACTACGTCGAGGACGGGCAGGTGCTGATCGGCTGCAGCCGCCAGGGCCGCGATCTCGTGCCCGAGTGCGTCGAGCTCAAGCTCGCCAACCGCCACGGCCTCGTCACGGGGGCCACCGGCACCGGCAAGACGGTGACGCTGCAGGTGCTGGCGGAGGGCTTCTCCGCGGCCGGCGTGCCGGTGTTCGCCGCCGACATCAAGGGCGACCTCTCCGGCATCGCGGTCAAAGGCGAGCCGACGCCGAAGCTCGTGCAGCGTGCGCACGACATCGGCCTGACCCGCTACGGAAATGCCTCCTTCCCGGTCTCCTTCTGGGACATCTTCGGGCGCGACGGCCACCCGGTGCGCGCCACCGTGGAGCAGATGGGGCCGCTGCTCCTGTCGCGGCTCCTGGAGCTCACCGAGCCGCAGGAGGGCGTGCTCAACATCGCCTTCCGCTGGGCCGCGGACGAGCGCGCCGCGGGCGATGAGCAAATGGTCATCCGCGACATGAAGGATTTGCGCGCCGTCATCGACGAGATGGGCCGGCGCTCCTCGCAGCTGCGCAGCAAGTACGGCAACGTGGCCCCCGCCACGGTCGGCGTGATCCAGCGCCGCCTGCTCGTCTTGGAGCAGCAGGGGGCGGATAAGTTCTTCGGCGAACCGGCGCTCGACATCACCGACTTTATCAGAATCGCGCCCGACGGCCGCGGTGTCATCAATATCCTATCGGCCGAAAGGCTCATGAACACGCCGCGGCTCTACGCGACGTTCCTCCTGTGGATGCTGTCGGAGCTGTTCGAGAGGCTGCCCGAGGTGGGCGACCTCGATAAGCCGAAGCTCGTGTTCCTGTTCGACGAGGCGCACCTGCTCTTCAACGACGCCCCGCGGCCGCTGCTCGAGCAGATCGAGCGCGTCACCCGCCTGATCCGCTCGAAGGGCGTCGGCGTCTACTACGTCACACAGAGCCCCGGCGACGTGCCCGATCGCGTCTCCGCCCAGCTCGGCAATCGCATCCAGCACGCGCTGCGCGCGTTCACGCCCAAGGAATTGAAGGCCGTGCGCGCCGCGGCGCAGACCTTCCGCGCCAATCCGGCGATCGACACCGAGCGCGCCATCCAGGAGCTGCAGGTGGGCGAGGCGCTGGTCTCGCTCCTGCACGGCAACGGCGAGCCGTCCATGGTTCAGCGCACGCTCATTAGGCCGCCGATGTCGCGCGTCGGACCGCTGAAAGAGGCCGAGCGCCGGGCGATCATCGAGGCGGATGCGGCCAACCAACAGAAATACGCGACCCCCGCCGACATCCCCTCTGCGTTCGAGACGCTCAGCGCTAGGAACTCGCCCGTCGGCCAGGTGAAGGAGACGCTGCGCCGCTTCGGCAATCTGCTGCGCGCAAACCGCTGACGTGCAATAAGAATCGAAACCTGTTTACGCAGGGCGGCGACTCGGGCCATCCAGGCAGCCGCAGGACAAATGGACGAGGTGGGCATATGGGCTACTTTCGCTTCCGCAAGACCTTCAGCATTCTCCCAGGCGTGCGCATCAATCTGTCGAAGACCGGCGTGAGCGGTAGCCTTGGCGGCCACGGCGCCACGCTGAACGTCGGGCACGGCAAGGAGAACGTCACGCTCGGCGTCCCCGGCACGGGCCTGAGCTACCGCACGCCGGCCTCCACGGGGCTCATCCTGGCGCTCGTCGTGGTGGCCGTCGTCATCGGCATCGCCTATTTCATCGCGCCCGAGACGGTGAGGCACCTCTTGCACTGGTGGCAGCCGCGCTGGTTCTAATTCTCGGCCACTCAATCGCCCTCAGGGTCGCAAAATCGCCCCGAAGCACGCTAGAACCTTGGGCATGGAGAAGCCCAAGGATCTCGGTATGCTCACGCGTCTCGCTACCCTCTCGGTATCCGTCTTCGCCGCAGCGCTGCTGCTTGCCGCCGTCGCCCCGGCGCGCAGCGCGGATGCCTTCCGCGCCTTTCTCGAGAGTTTGTGGCCCGATGCGCAGGCGCTCGGCGTCACGCGCGCGACCTTCGACGCCGCCTTCAAAGGCCTGACCCCCGACCTCACGCTGCCCGACCTCGTCATCGAGGGCCGCAAGCGCGACGACAGCGCCGGCCAGGCCGAGTTCACCAAGTCGGCCATGGAGTACCTCAATCCCAAGTACCTCGCCGACCTCGGCGCGCAGGGGCGCACGTTCCTCAAGCAGCACGAGCGCGAGATCGTCAACATCGAGAGGTCGACCGGCGTCGACCGCTACATCCTCGTCGCCATCTGGGGCCGCGAGACGGCCTACGGCACGCAGAAGGACACCCGCGACGCCATCCAGGTGCTCGCCACCCAGGCCTACGTCGGACGGCGCAAGGATGTGTTTCGCAACGAGCTGCTGCAGGCCTTGAAGATGCTGCAAGCGGGCGTGCCGCGCGCGAAGATGAAATCGTCCTGGGCGGGCGCGGTCGGGCTCACCCAGTTCATGCCGAGCGAGTATTTCCTCTATGCCGCCGATGGCGACGGCGACGGTAAGGCCGACATTTTCGACAGCGTTCCCGATGCGCTCGCCTCCGCCGCCCACCAGCTCGCCGGCAAGGGCTGGCTCAAGGGCGTGCGCTGGGGCTACGAGGCGAAGGTGCCCGCGAACGGCGACTGCTCGCTCGAGGGCCCGCCCGGCCACCGCACGGTCGGCGAGTGGAAGAAGCTCGGCTACGAGCGCGCGGGGCCCAGCCGCTTCCGCGCGGACGAGCTCGGCATCGATGCCTACCTGATGATGCCGTCCGGGGCCTACGGCCCGGCGTTCCTCGCCACCGAGAACTTCCAGGTCATCCGCCGCTACAACACATCCGACCTCTACGCCCTGTTCGTCGGCAACCTCGCCGACCGCATCGCCGGGGGTGGCGATTTCTACACGCCGTCGGCGACGGTGGCGCAGCCGCGCACGAGCCAGGTCAAGGAGATCCAGGAGCGGCTCATCAAGGCCGGCTACGAGCTCGAGAAGACCGACGGCAAGATCGGCTCCATGACGCGGCGCCAGGTCGGCACCTACCAGAAGAAGAACGGCCTCAAGATCGACTGCTGGCCGACGGACGCTGTGCTCGCGCACCTGCGCTCCACCGCCTCGCTCGGCGAAGGCGGGAGATAGTCTTTAAACATCGGCCGCAGGCGTGATATGGGCTGCCGCTCCGGCGCGCTTGCTCGCGCGCCCCAGTCCGGCTGGCGGGCCGCATCGTTCTCAAGGAGGCGTACATGAATCGCTGGGTCGAGGAGACGTTTCATCCGCACTGGCGCGTGCGCCTCGAGGCCGACGAGATCCTGCACGAGGTGAAGACCGAGCACCAGCACCTCATCATCTTCAAGAACGCCACCTGGGGCACGGTCCTGATGCTCGACGGCGTGTGCCAGCTCACGACCAAGGATGAGTTCATCTATCACGAGATGATGGCGCACGTGCCGCTCATGGTGCTGGACAAGCCCAAGCGCGTGCTCGTGATCGGCGGCGGCGACGGCGGCGTCATGCGCGAGGTGTTGAAGCACCCGACCATCGAGAAGGCGATGCTGTGCGAGATCGACCGCACCGTCATCGACACCGCGCTCAAGTATTATCCCGAGATCCCGGGCAACACCTTCGAGGACGAGCGCACGGTCGTCGTCATCGCGGACGGGCGCAAGTTCGTCGCCGAGACGGACGAGCGCTTCGACGCCATCATCGTGGATTCTTCCGAGCCGATCGGGCCGTCGGCGGTGCTGCATACGCACGAGTTCTTCACCGACTGCCGCCGTGCGCTGAAGGAGGACGGCATCCTCATCACCCAGAACGGCCTGCCGTTCCTGTTCCCCGACCACCTGGCGCAGACGACGCGTGCGTTCGCCTCGCTGTTCGATTGCGTGGCGCCCTACATGTGCACGCAGCCCTGCTACTTCGGCGGCCCCTTCGCGTTGAATTGGGCCTCTGACGAGGACGACCACCTCGAGTTCTCCGAGAAGAAGCTCGCCAAGCGCCAGGAGAAGCGCGGGATTGTGACGCGCTACTGGACGCCGGCCGTGCACAACGCGGCGTTCGCGCTGCCTGCTTACGCGGAAGCCGTCGTGGATGAGGCGCGCGCCGAGGGCAGGGCGGAGAAGGCTCTCCGCAACAACCGCCGTAACAAGAACGGCAAGAACAAGAACGGCAAGGAGGCGGGGCGGTTCTAGGCTTTGTTTGTCATCCTCGGCTTTATGCCGAGGATCCAGCGGACCGCGAACTCCCTCGGGTGGGGAAGCTTCTGAACCATGGATCCTCGGGCCAAGCCCGAGGATGACACTTGGGTCGTGCGGCTTTCCCCCCTTGAGGGGGAAGGCGGCGAGGCGGCGCGAAACCGGCGGCGCCCTCCTACGCCTCTCCTTCACCTCTCCCTCTGGGAGAGGTGAGCCAACGCGGACTCAGCTTCTTCGTTCAGTCCGACGCCAGGTGCGTGCCGAGCAGCCGGTCGTAGACCTTCAAGGTCTGCTGCTTCATGCCTTCGAGCGAAAAGTTGCGCGCCGCATGCCGATGCGCGCGCTCGCCCATCGCCTTGCGCTCCTCGGGCGGCAGCGCCAGGGCGGCGGCGAGCGCTTCCGCCAATCTGCCCGCATCGTTGGGCGGCACCAGCCAGCCGGTCGCCTCGCCGGCGCTCACCCGCGGCGCACTCAAGACGGTCTCCGGCGGTGCCCCGATGTCGGTGGCGATGACGGGCGTGCCCATCATCTGCGCCTCCGCCGCCGTGCGCCCGAAGGCCTCCGGCTCGATCGAGGCTATCACGGCGACGTGCGCGGCGAGGAACGCCGCCGGCATGTCCTCGACGTGGCCGACGATGCGAACGAGTTCGCCAAGACCGAGGCCGCCCGCCTCTTGCTCGAGCTCCTTGCGGTAGCTGCCGCGCCCCTGCGCATCCCCCGCCAGCACCACGACGCTGTTGCCGAGCTTTCCCGCGTCATTCAGCAGCTTTGCCGCCGCCATCAAGATGCTCTGACCCTTCCAGCGCGTGAGGCGCGCGGCATTGAGGACGATGCGCTCGCCGGGGCGCACGCCCCACTCCTTGCGCAGCCCGTCGACGCGCTGGCGTGCCACCTTGCTCGTGTCGAACCAACGGTCGTCGACGCCCCGGTAGATCACCTCGAGGCGGTCGAGCGGCGTCCCGTAGCGCATGCGGATGAGATCGGCCGTGTAGTGCGAGTTGGCGATGACGACGTCGCCGTGGGCCATGACGCTGTTGTAGAGCCGCTTCAGCGAGGAGCGCTCGCCGTAGGCGCCGTGGTAGGTGGTGACGAACGGGACGCCCGTCCGCCGGGCGGCGAGGAGCGCGCTCCAGGCGGGAGCGCGGCTGCGCGCATGCAGGAGGTCGATGCCGTCGCGCCTCACCATGCGGGCGATGCGGCGCGCGTTCCACAAAATGCGCACGGGGCTCTTGGTCGCGGCCGCAAAGAAGCGCACCTCGGCGCCGGTGTCGCGCAGGCGCTGCACCAGGCGACCCCCTTCGGTCAAGACGATGGCGCGGCCGCCCGCGCGCCCGATCGCCTCGGCGATCTCGATGGTTGAAAGCTCTGCCCCTCCGGTATCGAGCTCGGGGATGATCTGCAGTATGGTCGGGCGCTTTTCGGCCACGAGGCTTGTCTCCGGGGAGCGAAGGAGTGGTTTAGAGTGAGTGGGAGCGAACCGCAATTCTTAGAGGTCGCCGAGGGCATAGGCGCGCCGCGGCGTATTGCCTACCGGACCGAGGCTCCCTCGGGCGCGCCCGTGAGCCTCTTCTGGCTGTCGGGCTACAGGTCCGACATGGCGAGCACCAAGGCCGTGGCCGTCGCCGACTTCGCGCACGCGAAGGGCTACGGCTGCACGCGCTTCGATTACTCAGGACACGGCGTATCGAGCGGCCGCTTCGAGGACGGCACCATCGGGCAGTGGCTGGCGGAAGCGGAAGCCGTATTCTGCCGAGTGACGCGCGGGCCCCAGATCGTCATCGGTTCCAGCATGGGCGGGTGGATCGCGCTGCTGCTCTTGCGCCGGCTTCTGCGCAAGGCGCCCGGGGAGGCCCAACGCATCGCCGGGCTCGTGCTCATCGCGCCCGCCTGGGACATGACGGAAGAGCTCATGTGGAACAAATTCGACGCGGGCGCGAAGCGCGATCTCGCTGCCACCGGCATCTTCCTGCAGCCGTCCGAGTACGGCGAGCCCTACGCCATCACCCGGGCGCTGATCGAGGAGGGGCGCGCGCATCTGCTCGGCCGCAAGCCGTTCGATCCGGGGCGCCCTGTGGTGATCCTGCAGGGCGCCGATGACACCGCCGTGCCGATCGCGCATACGCGCGAGCTTGCAGGCTTTCTGCAGGGCGGCTCGGCCGAGCTGCACGAAATCGCGGACGGGGAGCACCGGCTGTCGCGGCCGCAGGACCTCGCGCTGCTGTTCTCGGTAATCGAGAAGCTTGCCCGCACTCGCGTGCCTTGAATGAGCGCCGTGCTACGGCGCGGAGAGACGGTTGCACACGAAGGCCTGCACCTCCTCGAGTGTGGCGAGGACGGGGACCTGCGCGGGCATCCCGGGAATCTCCGAGCGGTCGTCGAGGTAGGCGCAGACGGGGCGGCGATAGCGCAGCGCGAGGATCACCTCGCTCGCGGTGCCCGCTCCGCCCGGCAGCGCGATGAGCACGTCCGAGCTCAGCACGTTGATGTGGTTGCGCGAGAGCACGTCTGTCCCCGACGCGCCGCTCAAGGGAAGGTGCGTCATGATCGCCAGCTCCACGTAGGGGTTGGGATAGCCGGGCCTCGGAGCGGCAGGATCCTCGCCGCTGGGGATGATGCCGACAACGAGGCCGGCGCGGCCCGGCACGGCTGCGAACGCGCGGCTCACCGCCGTCATCACGCCGGCGCCGCCGCCGGTCAGCAGGTGAACGGGCAACGTCGCAAGCCAGCGTCCCACCGCCTCGGCCTTGCCTGCATGCGCTTCCTCGCCCGAGCCCACAACCCCCACGATCGGCAGGCGTTTGGTCATCTCCCTCCCCCCGTTCACTTAACGCAACTGTTGAGCGAAGCTTGCACGTTTGCCGTCCCGACCGCACCTTTAGCAATGGGGTATGGTGTCGGTTCCGAGGCCACACGAACACCATAGGCCTCGGCTTCAATTACCCTTGAGAGAAGACGAGGACCAGAGCGGAGATCACGATGGAAAGAGCCCTGCAGATTGCCTTCAAGAACCTGGACAGCTCTAAGTTTGTGGAGAAGCTGATCCGCGAGCGGGTGGAGCGGCTGCAGCGCTTCCACCCCAACATCACCGGGGCCCGCATCGTCGTCGAGGTGCCGCACCGCAGCGCCGAGGGCGCCAAGACGCCGGTCGGCATCCGCGTCGAGATCGACGTGCCGGGCCACAACACCATCGTGGCCAAGGGCGAGCAGGATCGCCGCGAGATGAAGGGCGACACCTCGGCCATCGTCAACCGCGTGTTCGAGGCGGCCGAGCGGCAGCTGGAGCAGACCGCCGCCATCATGAGCCGCGAGGTCAAGAGCCACGGCTCGATGGGCGACACCGGTGTCGTCGTGCGCATCTTCCCCGAGCAGAACTACGGCTTCGTCGAGGTGAAGGACTCACCCGACCTTTATTTTTCGCGCGAGGTGGTCGCCGCCAACGGGTTCGATGCCATCAAGGTGGGCACCGTGGTGCATGTCACGCGCGCCTCCGCCGAGGGGCCCATGGGGCCGCAGGCGAGCTCGATCAAGCTTCTGGGTGCGGGGCGCAGCTCTTAGCTCGTGGGAAAAGGCCCCGGCGTCTCGCGGCTGTCATGCCGGGATGAGAAGAGGGGGAAGGGAACCGATGTTGCACACCATGCCCCGGCCGAGGCTCGAGGACGATATTGCTGCGGCCGAAGCGATCGCGGACCGGCCGGCGGCGACTGCCCAGCAGCTCGCCGACAACCTGGCGTGGATGTACGAGACCATCTTCAACGTCAGCCTCGACCGCTACGACGTGCGCGCGCTCGCGCGCTCGGCGCCGCAGCTCGTCAATGCGATCTTCGAGCACCGGCTGCGGCTGCGCGACCGGGTCGCCGACTGGCACGCGCGCGGGTTCATGTCGCTTCCCGCGCAGCGCGCCGTGCGCAACGCGCTCCGCATCACGCGCTATGCGACCGACATGCTGGGCGAGCTCAACATCGGCTATACGCAGCTCGGGCCCGAGGAGAAGACGCTTCGCGCCTTCCGCGGCACCGACCTCAACACCTTCGTGAACCCGGCCTTCGCCACGGGCGAGGACCTGCCGTTCCAGGCCGGTGACCTTCTCCTCATGCGCGGCATGCACCACAACAGCGCCGCGATTGCCCGCATCGGCGACATCGACTCCCAGTTCAGCCACCTGTGCATCGTGCACACGGACGAGGCGGGCAAGCAGTGGGTGGTCGAGGCCCTGATCGAGGCCGGCGCCGTCGTCAACCCGCTCGATGCGGCGCTCGCCCATGGCGTCGGGCGCTGCGTGCTGTTCCGCCACAAGGACGCGGAGCTTTCACGCCGCGCTGCAGCGCTGATCTACGATCACGTGCGCCGCTCGCACGCCAAGGGCGGCAAGCGCATCTGGTACGACTTCAGCATGGAGCTCAAGAGCCCGGAGACGGAGCTGTTCTGCTCCAAGCTGGTGCGCATGGCCTTCGGGCTCGCGAGCGAGCGCAAATACGCGCTGCCGACGTTCACCACGCGCTACGACATGAAGAACCGCGACTTCGTCGACCGCGTCGGCGTCACCGCGCACGAGACATTCGCGCCCGCCGACATCGAGCTCGAGCCCGAGTTCGACATCGTGGCGGAATGGCAGGACTACCGCGTCACCTCGCGCCTGCGCCTGCAGGACTTGCTGATGGATTCGCTGTTCCGCTGGATGGACGAGTACGGCTACCGCTTCAAGCCCGACCTTCCCGTGCGCCTCATCGGCCTCTTCGGCCAGCTATCCGGCAAGTTCTCGGACCGGGCCAAGGACCTGATCGAGAGCGTGGTGCCGCGGGTGGCGCCCAACATGCGCCGCAGCGCCATCCAGGCCGTCGCCATGCTGCAGTTCACGGCCGAGCCGCTGCTGAAGGAGCTGATGGCGCTCGAGCGCCACAGCGTCGAGCGCAGGGGCCACCCGCTGCACGCGCGCGAGGTGACCGAGCACATGGAGGGAAAGCGCCAGGCGCTCGGCCACAAGATCGGCTACCTCGAGCTTTCGGCGTGAACCTGGCTGCGCCAGGGATCGAGCGTCGCCGAGCGGGCCGCCGGCAGCCCTAGCGCTAAGGCCTCGCGCAGCGCGTCGGGTCCGGCCTTCGTCGCGATGACCTCGGGCACGATCCACGCGCGGTAGCCCTTGGCGACGACGGGCTCGCCGCAATAGAGCCGCCCGCTGACGAGATCGCAGGTCGGGTCGGGGTGCACGCCGCGGATCTCGCGGCGCTCGTGGTGCAACAGCCCCATGTCGACCGGCTGGATCTGCCCGTAGCCGCCGCCGAGCTCCACGTCGCGGAACACGCAGGTGAGCTGGTCGCGGCAGGGGCCGGCGCGCCGCCCGATGGAGTTGGCGGGCCCGAGCGCGCTCCAGCGTGGCATGTACTCGGCCGGGGCGTTGGCGCCGCCGCTGATGTAGCAGCCCTCGCCGATGCACAGCACCGGGTTGGCCCGGGGCGGGTAGGCGGCAAAGATGCGGTGGCGCGGGTCCATGACGAGCAGGATCGTCACGCGCGCCGGCAAGTAGCGCGCGGGGGCGTCGCCGGGGGTATCCCAGGGCGCCGGGGCAGCTTGCGCGTCGGGCAGCGGGCCGCCCAGGCTGTCGCGGGTATCCTCGCCGCGGTCGCGTGCACTCGCTGAGCGCTCACGCGCGAGCTTTGCCTCGCGCGCCTCGCGGGCTAAGCGGAATTTCTCGGCGACGCGCTCGGCCTCCTCGGTGCGCATTTTCTCCAGCGCTTCGCGCGCGGCGTCGGCCTGGCGCTGCTCCTCGGCCTTCTTGGCGGCTTCCGCGCGGCGCTTCTCCTCGGACTCCTTGGCGAGACGCGCGGCGCGCCGCTGCTCGGCCAGCCGCTTCTCCTCGGCTTCCTTGGCGATGCGCGCTTCCTCGGCTTTACGCTCCTCGGCCTCCTTCGCGAGTCGCTGAGCCTCCGCCTGGCGCGCTTCCTCGGCTTTGCGCTCCTCTTCGGCCTTGCGCTCCTCGGCGAGCCGCTTCTCCTCGACCTCTTTGGCAAGGCGCGCGGCTTCGGCCTGACGCGCCTCCTCCGCCGTGCGCTCCTCCTCGAGGCGCCGCTGCTCGGCCTCCTGCGCAAGGCGCGCAGCCTCGGCGCGCGCGGCTTCCTGCTCGGCTTCGATGCGCGCGCGCTCGTCGGCGGCACGCTGCTCCTCGAGGCGGCGCGCCTCGGCCTCGGCGCGCGCACGATCCAGCATCTCGGCCTCGTCCTTGGCGCGCTGCTCGGCAGCGGCCTTGCGGCGCTGAGCCTGGCGCTGCGCTTCCGCGCGCGCCTTTTCCGCCTCGGCCTTCTTCTTCTCTTCTGCCTTCTTCTCCGCCGCGGCGCGCTCGGCATCCTCCGCGCGCGAGAATTTGTCGGCGAGCGCGTGCGCGGCGCTGTCGTCGGCAACAGCGGCGCCAGCGCTCAACAACAGGGGCGAAAGCGCGACGGCAAACATCGCGATGCGACCGAGCGTTCTCGCTGCAACTCGCATCCTGTCCTCACGATGCATAACGGCCAGATTTTGTGACGGCGCCCCCGCGGCGAATGCGCGGCGAAAGCGCGACTGCATTGGCGCCAATAAAGCGGGGGCTCCTTGAACGGTGGCTGAACGATTGGTTAAGCGGAGAACGCCGGCAGCTAGCGCAATTGCGTCATGATTGCTCGCAAGCCCTCGCGGTAGCTCGGGAATTTCAACTGCACCCCGAGCTCGGAACGCAGGCGCACGTTCGCTACGCGCTTGTTTTCCGCATAAAAACTTTTGGCCATATCCGTTAAGCGCGCCGCCGCGAACGCGACCTCGGGCGGCGGCGGCACGCCCAACAGCTCGGCGGCATAGGCGATGACGTCCTGCGGCGGCGAGGGCTCGTCATCGGTGACGTTGTAGATCGCGTGCGCGCCGCGCCCGGCGATGGCGGCAGCGAGCGCGCCCGCGATGTCATCCACATGAATGCGGTTGAACACCTGCCCCGGCTTGACGATGCGCTGCGCGCTGCCCTCGCGCAGCCGGTCGATGGCGCTGCGCCCCGGGCCGTAGATGCCGGGCAGGCGAAAAATCTGCACGCGCTTGCCGCTGCGGCTCCCGAGCGCGCGCCACGCGTCCTCGGCGGCGAGCCGCCAGCGGCTGCGCGGCGAGGCCGGGGTGGCCGGCGTCGTCTCGTCGACCCAGGCGCCGCCGTGGTCGCCGTAAACGCCAACAGTTGAAAGGTAGCCGATCCAGCAGATGGAACGGGACGCCTCGAGGTCGCGGCCGTGGTGGCGGAGCACGGGATCGCCGCCGGCATCGGGAGGGACGGAGACGAGGACGTGTGTCGCCTGCATCGCGGCCTCCCGGACCTCTGGGCTCGGCGCGAGACCGTCGAATGCGAGCGCGTCAAAGCCCCTGCCGGCCAGCTCACGCACGCCCGCGCGCGAGCGCGCCGTGCCGGTGATGCGCCACCCTTGCGCGGCGAGCTGGCGCCCCAGCACCTGCGCGCTGTAGCCGAGGCCGAAGCAGAGGAGGTGCGTCATGCGGGAGCGTGCCACTCGGCGCGCACCTCGCTGTCGCCTTCGCGGGCGAGATGGCTGCGGCGCACGCGCTCGCCGATTGTATCGCGCGTGAGCTGGCGCATGGCCCACACCGCCATGGCGCGCACGAGCGGGGAGGCATCGGCGAGCAGCGGCTCGATCTTGGCGATGAGGCTCGGCTCGCCCGAGTTGCCCGCGGCGATGAGCACGTTGCGCAGGAAGCGGTCGCGGCCCGTGCGCTTCACCGGCGTGCCGGCAAAGCGGGCGCGGAACGCGCGGTCGTCGAGCTCCAGCAGCTCGGCGAGCGGCGGGTTGTCGGTCTCGGGCCGCGCCGCAAAGCCCGCCTCGCGCGCGGCGGCGGCGAACTTGTTCCATGGGCACACGGCGAGGCAGTCGTCGCAGCCGAACACGCGGTTGCCCATGGGGTGGCGGAACTCGACCGGGATGTGCCCCTTGTGCTCGATCGTCAGGTAGGCGAGGCAGCGGCGCGCGTCGAGCACGTAGGGCGCGGGGAAGGCGCGCGTCGGGCACACGTCGAGGCAGCGGCGGCAGCTCCCGCAATAGTCCTCCTCGGGGTCGTCGGGCGGCAAGGCGGCGGTCGTGAAAATGGCGCCGAGAAACAGCCACGAGCCGTGCTCGCGCGAGACGAGGTTCGTATGCCTGCCCTGCCAGCCGACGCCGGCGGCGGCGGCGAGCGGCTTTTCCATGACGGGTGCGGTGTCGACGAACACCTTCACCTCCGCGCCGGAGCGCGCCGCGAGCGCGCCCGCCAGCTGCTTGAGCTTGCTTTTCAGGATGTCGTGATAGTCCTTGCCTTGCGCATAGACCGAAATGACGCCGCGGCTCGGCTGGTTGAGCGCCTCCAGCGGATCGCCGACGGGGGCGTAGCTCATGCCCAGCATGACCACCGAGCGCGCCTCTGGCCACAGCGTGCGCGGGTGCCCGCGGCGCTTCGCCGTGGTGGCGAGCCACGTCATGTCGCCGTGACGGCCGGCGTCGAGGAACTCCGTGAGATGGTGCCCCGCGTCCTCGATGGCGTCGGGCGTCGTCACGCGCAGCGACTGGAACCCGAGCGCCAGCGCTTCGGCCCGCAGCGCCTCCTTGAGGTCTGCCGTCACGACCGAGCCCTCCGCGCCGTTGCCAGAGCTTCTACCCTGATCGAGGCGCTCGCTTTCCGTCGCCCTCCCCTCGATGGGGAGGGCCGCGCGTCATGCTTCGGCATGAGGCGCGAGGTGGGGTGAAGGGCTTGGCGCATGACCCGCCCGCACGCTCTCCAAGATCGTCCCCCCACCCCTAACCCCTCCCCGCCAGGGGGAGGGGAATAAGTGCCACGGCCGATTGAGACGTCGGCTAGAAATCCAGGTCGGCGTAGTGCGCAGACGGGATCGTGCCCGGCACCCTGTCGGCCAGCACGGGGCGGAACGCGCGCCGCGACTTCAGACGCGCGTACCAGAGCTTGGCGGCCTCGAATGCGTCCCACGGGACCTCGCCCAGATAGTCGGCCGTCGACAGGTGCGCGGCGGCCACAAGATCGGCGAACGACAATTCGTCGCCGGCGAGCCAGCGGCGCTGGTGCGCCAAGTGGCTCACGTAGCTCATATGGTAGCGCAGGTTGGCCTTGATGGCGCGCAGGATGTCGGCGTCGGGCGTGGGGACGGCGCCGGACACGAGGCGGGCGTAAACCTTCTCGTGCAGCAGCTCCTGGGAGACCTCGCGGTTGAACTTGCCATTGAACCAGTCGACCAGGCGGCGCACCTCGGCGCGGGCCTCGCGCGTGCCGGGGAAGAGCTTGAAGTCGGGTCCCCCGTCCTCCTCCGGCTCCGCTTCCGGGGGGGCCTCGGCGAGGTACTCGGAGATGGCATAGGCGCCCGCGAGCACGGGGCCGCCATCGAGCTGCAGGACGGGAAGCTCGCCCGCGGGGTTCAAGGCCAGGAACTCCGGGCGCCACTCCCACGGGCGCTCCTCGGTGAGCTCGGGCTCGAGGCCAAGCTCTCCGAGCGCAAGGCGGATGGCGCGCGAGAGCGGGCAGAGGCGGAAATGGGTGAGCTTGTGCATCTGCGTCGAAACCTCGCGGTCGCCGGCGCGATTCGTCAAGGAGTTCGGTTTCCCGAGTCCGCGCCAGTTCGGAGCCTTCCCTGTGGCACTGATGTGGCATCGCGGAGCGCAGAATTCTGCTAATCCTCCGCTCCGCCGCAGCTATCCAACGAAATCCATCCACCCGCCTTGGGAGCCGCCAATGCCGATCTGGCAAATCATCCTGCTCGGGCTCATCGAGGGCGTGACCGAGTTCCTGCCCGTCTCCTCGACCGGGCATCTCCTGCTCACCGAGCACTTCCTCGGCATCTGCAATCCCGGCAAGACCTTCGAGGTGCTGATCCAGCTCGGCGCCATCCTCGCGGTGTTGAGCGTCTATGCGGCAAAACTCATCAACATTGCGGTGGACATCCCCTACGACGAGCGCGCGCGCCGCTTCGTGCTCGGCATCCTGTTGGCGTTCCTGCCCGCGGCGGTGATCGGCGCCGGGGCGCACGATTTCATCAAGAAGGTTCTCTTCGAGAGCCCCATGCTCATCTCCGTCATGCTCGTCGTCGGCGGCATCATCCTGCTCGTCATCGACCGCCTGCCACTGCCCGTGCGCTACACCGACGTAATGGACTATCCGCCCTCGCTCGCCTTCAAGATCGGCCTGTTCCAGTGTCTGGCGCTCATTCCCGGCGTCTCGCGCTCGGGCTCCACCATCATCGGCGCCATGCTGTTTGGCACCGACAAGCGCTCGGCGGCGGAGTTCACGTTCTTCCTCGCCATGCCGACCATGGCCGGCGCCTTCGCCTTCGACCTCTACAAGAACTGGTCCATTCTGAAGCCCGACGACCTCACCAACATCGCGCTGGGGTTCGTGGTGGCGTTCATCTCGGCGGTGTTCGTCGTGCGCCACTTGCTCGCTTACGTGAGCCGGCACGGCTTTGCGCTGTTCGGCTGGTGGCGCATCATCGTCGGCGGCGCCGCAATCGGCGCTATGCTCGTGCTCGGCCAATCGAGCGTGTGCCCGGCTTGAGCCGCAGCCATCAGGCCGCGTGCGACGGCACCATGGTGGTGAGCGCGGAGCGCAGGGCAGGAACGTCGGAGGCGCTGCGCAGCTCCTCGATCACCGACGGCAGCCGTACCACGCGCGAAATCGAGGCGAGCGCCTTCAAGTGGTCGCCGCTCGCGTGCTCGGGCGCGAGCAACAGGAAGATCAGGTCGACCCGCTCGCCGTCGTGCGACTCGTAGTCGACGGGCTCGTCGAGACGCGCGAACAAACAGAAGATGCGCTTCAAGCCCGCAAGCTTCACGTGCGGGATCGCGATGCCGCGGCCGAGCCCCGTCGAGCCGAGCCGCTCGCGCTGCAGTAGCGTGTTGAAGATCTCGCGCGCATCGAGCCCGGTCCGCTCCGAGGCGATGCTCGCAAGCTCCTGCAGAGCGTGCTTCTTGCTCGTCGCCTGCAGCGAGGCGATGATGCCGTCCTGGGCCAGCAGATCGCAGAGATCCATATTAAACTCCCATCCCACCCTGTTGCGGCGCTCTAAGCGCCGCGTTCGCGCGCAGCCGCGCCGGGAAGTCTGCCGTCACTCTAGCACCGATGAACTTCCAAACTTTTGTCGTCCGAACAGATTCGGGCAACCCCAAAAGGCACCCCCATCACAGTGGCCACGAACGTGAAAAACCAAAAAAATGGCACCGACAAGGTCAAGCTGCACAACAAACTTGCACAACGTGCCGCCCCTCCGGGCCAGCTTGACCATCACCAGATGCGACTTCCGGTCCCCAACTGCAAGGCTCAAGACCCGGACGACGTCCTCGCAGGGCCATTTGCGAGCCATAACACAGTAGGACCGTTGCCTCGTTCCCTCCGCCCTGCAAGTCGAAAACGGTGCGCTACCGCTCCGAAGTCCGGGCCCACCCCGAGCCTTTAGCACAGCAAAAACGGGGCCACGGCAAAGCCCTGACACAGAGCGACACAAAAGTTGAGCGATTCGGGTGCTGCTGTTCTCGCCGGGCCCGGTTTGCAGGCTCCGGTTGAGGTCGGCGCGTTGGCCCCAGCCTATAGAGCAGACCGCCGGCGCGAACAAGCCTTGCCGCGGCTCCTTACCATCCACCTCTGGTATTGCTTAATGCGGCCGCTCCACCCGCTCTGTGAGGCGCTTGTCGCGCCGGCGCTGCACGGAGGAGGGGATCCGCATCGCCTCGCGGTACTTGGCGACGGTGCGGCGTGCGATGTCGATGCCGTCGGACTTCAGCTTCTCCACAATCTTGTCGTCGGAGAGCACGGTTGAGGGCGTCTCGCCGTCGATCATCTGCTTGATGCGGTGGCGCACGGCCTCGGAGGAGTGCGCCTCCCCGTCCTCGGCCGAGGCGATGGCCGAGGTGAAGAAGTATTTGAGCTCGAAGATGCCGCGCGGCGTCGACATGTACTTGTTGGAGGTGACGCGCGACACCGTCGATTCGTGCATGGAGATGGCGTCCGCCACCGTGCGCAGGTTCAAGGGGCGCAGGTACTGGACGCCATGGGTGAAGAACCCGTCCTGCTGGCGTACGATCTCCTGCGCCACCCGAAGGATGGTGCGCGCGCGCTGGTCGAGGCTTTTCACCAGCCAGTTGGCGGTCTGCAGGCACTCGAGCAGGTAGTTGCGGTCCTGCGCGGAGGCGCCCCCCTTCGGCACGCAGGTGAGGTAGTTGCGGTTGACGAGCACGCGCGGGAGCGTGTCGCTGTTGAGCTCGACGATCCAGCTCCCGTCGGGCGCCGGCCTGACCAGCACGTCGGGGACCACGGGCTGCATTTGCACCGAGCCGTACTGCAGACCCGGCTTGGGGTTCAGCCGCTTGATCTCCGCGACGATCTCCATGAGCTCGTCCATCTCCACGCCGACCGCCTTCTTCAGCGCGGCAAAGTTGTGGCTGGCGAGCAAGTGCAGGTTGTCGAGAAAGGCGGCGACGACGGGATCGAAGCGGTTCTGGTCCTTGAGCTGGAGCGCGAGGCATTCCTGCAGCGAGCGCGCGAACGCCCCCGGCGGGTCGAGCGACTGCAGGCTCGACAGCACGTGGTCGATGAGCCCCTGGGGCGCGCCGAGCTTCTCGGGCAGCGCGCTCAAATCGGCCGGCAGGTAGCCCGCCTCGTCGACCATGTCGATCAGGTATTGGCCGATGAGCCGCTCCGCTGGCTCCTTCAGGACGAGCGGCAGCTGCTCGCTCAAGTGCTGGCGCAGCGAAACGTCGTTGGCGACGAAGGCCTCGATGTTGACCTCGTCGTCCGAGCCGGAGCCGCGCTGGCGCAACGAGGCCCAGCCCGAAGCGTTGTCGGCGCCCGCCGCTTCCGCGGGGGCAGCGTCGGGGTAGACGTTGTCGTAGTCGGTATCGTAGGTGCTTTCCGCGTCGGCGACCGACTTGTTGCCGAGGTCGAGCCAGCTCTCCTCCTGTGCGGGTTGCACCGGGGCCTGCTCCTCGGCCTTCGCGAACTCCGGGGCCTCCTCGTCCGCGCGCGGCGCACTGTCGGCGCCATCGTCCTGCTCGAGCAGCGGATTGCGCTCGAGCTCACTGTCGACGTAGGCCATCAGCTCCATGTTGGAGAGCTGCAGGAGACGGATCGCCTGCTGCAGTTGGGGTGTCATCACCAACTGCTGGCCTTGTCTGAGCTCGAGCTTTGTCGAAAGCGCCATGCGCCCTAACCCTGACATCCCCTCGACCGCGCCAGCCGATCTATGTCAGCGCGTGTTAACGAACATGTCACCGAGGTACACTCGCCGCACGTCGTCATTGGCTATGATTTCCTCAGGCTTACCCTGTGTCAGAACCTGACCATCGTAGATGATGTAGGCGCGGTCGATCAGGCTCAGGGTCTCGCGCACGTTGTGATCGGTGATGAGCACGCCGATGCCGCGCTCGGTCAAGTGGCGCACCAGCTGCTGAATGTCGCCCACCGCGATGGGATCGATGCCGGCGAACGGCTCGTCGAGCAGCATGAAGGAAGGGCCCGAGGCGAGCGCGCGCGCAATCTCGCAGCGCCGACGCTCACCGCCCGATAGTGCGATCGAGGGCGACTTGCGCAGGTGGCCGATGCGGAATTCGTCGAGCAGACTGTCGAGCTTGATGCGGCGCTGCTTGGCCGAGGACTCGACGATCTCCAGCACCGCCATGATGTTCTGCTCGACCGTCAGGCCGCGGAAGATGGAGGCTTCCTGCGGCAGGTAGCCGATACCGAGGCGGGCGCGGCGGTACATGGGCAGCCGCGTCACGTCGGCGCCGTCGATGGAGATGGTGCCTTCATCCGCGGGCACGAGCCCGGTGATCATGTAGAACACGGTCGTCTTGCCGGCGCCGTTGGGGCCGAGCAGGCCGACGGACTCGCCGCGCGCGACCGCCAGGCTGACGCCGCGCACGACGAGGCGCTTCTTGTAGCTCTTCTTGACGTGATGGACGGCGAGCCAGCCCTCCGCATCGAGCGGCTCCTCGAAGGCGGCGCCCACGGGTGCAAGTGCGGTGCCGGGGTGCGGCTGTCCGTCATGCCACGGCTGCGGCGGGTAGGGTTCGGCCGGATAGGGCTGCGGCTGCTCGAGGTAGCGCTGATCGGGGTAGGGCTCGGGATAACCCGCCTCGCCGTAGCCCTGGTCGGGATAGGGCGGCTCCGGATAGGCCGGCTCCGCGTACGGCGGCTCTTCGCGGGTGCGCTTGGATCCGAAGGACAGGATTTTGAGCACGGCTTGGAGAACCTCGGGCTGCTAGCAAGAAACGGGCCGGATGGCCATGGTGCCCCCTTCGGGGGCGGTGTCAATCTGCGTCTTAGCCTCAGGGTGCGGGGCTTGTGGCCTGCCAGCCGTCCACCTGACCCTGGGGCGCCGGAGAATCCGCCGGCGGCGCTTCTTTGTTCTTTTCTTGGTCATTTTTCTTATGAGGGTAAAAAATCGCGCTCGGGCGGCCGCCGATTGCCGGGCCCTGCACCACAAAGCCCTTCCCCGAGGCGTCGTCCTTCGGCGCGGCGGTCGCCGACCAGGCGGCGGCAGGATCGTTGTGAATGACGCTTTCGCCCGTCACCATGTCGATGACGAGGCGGGTGCCGCGCACGACGTTCTTCTCCTGTGTCAGCACGACGTCGCCGCCGAGCGTGACCTTGTTCTCCTTCACGTCGAAGTCGGCCCAGTCGCCGGTGGCGTCCTGGCCGTTCTGCGAGGTGACGATGACCTTGCCGCGCGCCTCGATGCGGGTGAGCTGCGCCGGGGGGTGCGGCTCGGTGGCGTTGAGCTGCTGGGCGAGCCCCGCGTTGCCGCTGTAGTGCGAGCGCATCTCGGAGGTGCGCACGGTGAAGCCGGCCTGCACGGCGTGCACGTCGCCGCGGAAGGTCGCGACCTTGGCCTGATCGTCGACGTCGAGCCGGTCGGCCTCCACGTCGATCGGCGCGCTGGGGTCGGTCTTGAACACGGTGACCGACCCGGCCGCGGCCGCCGCTACCGCCTCCTTCTGCTTCTTCATCGCCTGCGCGATCTGCGAATCCGTCCGGTAGAAGCGCGCGGTGATGCGGCCCGCCTTCTGCTCGCCCGGCAAGGCAGGAGAGGTGAGCTGCGTGCGCCCGGTGGCGCGCTCCACGAAGAGACGCTCGCCCTTGAGATTGTTGCGGCCCTGCACGGCGACGACGTTGCCGGTGATGAGCACGGTGTCGTCCTTCTGGTCGACGGTGGCGGCCGCGCCGGTGACGCGGCGGTCGGTGCCCGACGTCATCACCACGTCGCCGGTCAGAAGCGCGACTTCCGACTGCGCATCGAAGTCGAGGCTCTTCGCCTCGACGCGGTCGTGCGGGGCCCGCGTCATGACGACCGGCGTCGGCGACTTGATGCGGTGGACCTTGCTGCCCGCGGCAAGCGCGCTCGATCCCGGCGTCTGCTGACTTTCGTACTCGACCTCGAGGCCGGCCGTCTCCAGCGTCGAATCCCCCTGCACCGCGCGCACCTCGCCGGTGAAGATCGCGGTCTTCTTGACGTCGTCGATGTCGAGCCGGTTTGCGGTCACGTCGATGGGACCGTTGCCGGCGCTGATCATGGGCGTCGCCGCGGCGCGCGCAGGCGCGGGCGCCCCCGCGGCGGGTGCCGCCGGCGTCGGTGTCTTTTGATCGGGCACGAGGTGGGCCACCACCTCGTTCAAGAACGTCGCCTCGTGCGTCTTGTTGTGCAGGGTCATCTCCTTCGAGCGGATGGTGGCGGTCGGCGTCCCCACCTCCACTGGCTCCTTGGAGACGATGACGTTCTGCTTGGTGAACACGGTGGCGCGCGAGAGCTTGGCGCGCATGCCGTTGTCGGAGGCTATGTCGATGCCGTCGAACATCTCGAGCTCGGCGGACTTGGTGTTATAGAGTCCGTGCGCCGCCTTGAGGTTGGTCTTCACCTTGTTGACGTCGATGAGGTCGCCGTTGATCTCGTTGAGCTTCACGTGGTCGGTGTCGGCGAGCTCCTGCACGGCGGTCTTGGCCGTCACCACGTACTTGCCGCCGTCGCTATTGAACCCCTCGTAGTGGGGGTTATCCATCGTGAGCTTGTCGGGGATGATCTGCGGTATCTGGATCTTGGGTACGCTCTTCACCCAGCCGATGGTCTCGAGCACGCTGCCGACGTAGAGGACGACCACACCCGCGGCGCACAGTGGGAGCATAAGGCGCAGGAACCTGACGGCGCGCGTGTGCCGGCGCGCGCGCGAAAAGCTCTTCAGCCGATCGCTCGCCGTCGGGGTGCCGAACGCGGGGAGCAGCTCCCATCCGCTGTCCGGCTCGAGGTTGGTGGTCGTCGCCATGCGCTCTTTTTAGGATACGGCCCAGGAATACCGGATCACGGCCGTAGGCCGCAAGAATCCCCGCTAATTGGGGTGTTATTGGGACCTAAGGCGCGCCTGCCCCAGAAGGCGGAAAGCCCGCGGGCGTCGAGGTTAATGGGAGAAGATGTCCTCCTCGCCGAAGCCGGCGAGGTCGAGCTTGGCGCGCACGGGCAGGAAGCGGAACGCGGCGTCCGCGAACGCGCGCCGGTTGTCGCGCTCGAGCATGATGTCGAGCTTTTCCTTCAGCGCATGCAGGTGGAGCACGTCGGAGGCCGCGTAGGCGAGCTGCTGCTGGGAGAGCTCCTTGGCGCCCCAGTCGGAGCTCTGCTGCTGCTTGGAGATCTCGATGCCCAAGAGCTCGCCCGCGAGGTCTTTGAGCCCGTGGCGGTCGGTGTAGGTGCGCACGAGCTTGGAGACGATCTTGGTGCAGTAGAGCGGCGCGGTCTCGACGCCGAGGTACTTCTCCAGGACCGCGATGTCGAAGCGCGCGAAGTGGAAGATCTTGAGCACGGAGGGGTCCGTGAGCAGCGCCTTCAAGCGCGGAGCGTCGTAGACGCCGTCGAACTGCACGAGGTGCGCGCTGCCGTCGCCGGCCGAGAGCTGGATGAGGCAGAGGCGGTCGCGGTTGACGTTGAGCCCCAGCGTCTCGGTGTCGACCGCGACGCTGTTGCCGAAACCGAGGCCGGCGGGGAGGTCGCCCTTGTGCAGGTGAATGGAAGCTTTCGCCATCGCTGTTAAGTCGGCTCCCCGGGCTGCCGGATCGGGTGTTCTACGCTCAATTTCTTGATGACGCGTGCACCTTGCGGCTGTCTAAGCGCTCGAGCGCGCGGCCGCAAGCGACGCGGGCGCCTTTTTTGGGGCGCCTGCCGCGAGTTCTTAACGGGATGTGAGCGCGCTAGATCTTGACGGCCGACCGCAGCCTCTGGATCAGACCGCCCGCTTTCTCCACGATGGCGGTGAGCGGCGCGCCCGGCTCGGCCTTGGAGAGAGCCTCGAGAAGCCGCTCGAGCGAAGAGGAGAGCGGCACCGAATTGGCGGCGCGCGTGGCAGAGCGCTGCACGCTGTCGGCGAGATCGTAAAGATCGGCGCGGGTGACCGGCGGCATGGAAGGTCTCCACGCATCCCAGCGGGAGAAGGAGCGGCGCGAGCGCGGCATCGCGGCGACAGCGAGCGCCGCCCCTGCCGCGGCAGCAATAGCTATGGCCAGGAACGGCTCCTGACGAATCCCTCGGCGGAGAGCCGCTGCGCTGTCCTGCGCCTGCTCCTTGGCGGCGCGGGTGCGGGCCTCGGCAACATGCTTAAGATCGTCGGCGATCGAAGTGATGCTCTGGCGAAGCTCATCGAGCATCCAATCAGCAGACGGGGCGGAAGGGGCGGCGTTGCCCACCTCTCGGACTGGGTCCACCATCGCACTCTCCTTCTCGGGGGCGGTTTCTGCTAACCTCTTGGGCGACCGAAGCGGGCATAGAGTTGCCAACGGCGCGAAACGGAAAGGGTAAGACCGCGTTAGCGGAGCGTCAAATTAGCGCCGCACACGACCTCAGAGGAGGATCCCAATGCAGTTTGCCTCATCGACCACGAACCGCTCTGATCCCGGCGCGCCCAACCGCACTGCCGCGAGCGATGTCAGCGACAGCATCGCCGCACTGCGCGCCGACATTGCCGCCCTCGCCGATAGCGTCAAACGTCTTGCCGCCGAGCAGATTGGCGCGAGCGCCGAGGATGTTCAGGACAAGGCCGCGGACAAGCTTGGCGACATCGAGGCTGCCATCCGCCGCAACCCGACCCAGGCAGCCCTGATCGCGGCGGGCCTCGGCTTCGTTGTCGGCCTCATCCTCTCACGCTGAAGGGGACGGCCATGAGCAGTAGACAGACCAATCGCTCCGCCGGGCGAGGCGCCCGCGCCAACAACGACGACCCCTCCAGCGCCGCGCGCGAAAAGGTCTCTTTCGCCGTCGATGAAGCGCAGACACTCGCGCAGGATCAATACGACAAGCTGATCGTCTCGATCCGCCGCAATCCTCTGCAGGCCGCGGCCATCGCGGCCGGCATCGGCTTCGTGCTTGCCGTGTTGGCTCGGCGGTGAAGGAGGGCCCATGATCGGTGACGCCGTCCTCTACGCGGCCCGCGCCACCTCGATCGCCATCGAGAACGTCTCACGCTGGGTGGTGTGGACGGCGGTGGCGAGCATCTTCCTCCTCTGCGCCCTCTTCTCTGCGCTGATACTCGTCTACCAGCTCGCGGAGCCGAAGGTCGGCGCGGTGGCCGCCGTCGCGCTCATCTCGGCGGGGTGCCTCCTGATTGGCCTCGCCTGCCTGGCGCTGCCGGGCCTGATCGAGCGCGTCGAGCGCAAGCGTGGAAAGGCCGATCGCAACGCCGAGCCAGTCGCTGCCGCAGTCGCCGCAGCGGTCGGCGAGGAGCCGAATAGGGCCGTCGCGCTGCAGGTGGTCAGCGCAGCTTTCCTCTTGGGCCTCGGGGTAGCCCGCCGGCTGAAATGATGAACGGGAGCGGGCCGCGGTCAGCGGCGATGCTACCTCGAAACCAGATCGCCTCGGTTGGGTTTTTGGGCTCTAGAGATCAGCGCACTGAGGTTCACGCCTCGATGAAGTCCTCGACGTAGCGCTTGGGCTCCGGCACGTTCGACATGAAGCGCGCGAGGTGCTCGAGCCCGCGCGGCACCGGGCCGCCATAGGCCCAGTCCAAGAGCTCCGCTGTATGCACCACCGGCACGTCGAGCGAGCCCGCAAGTTGCGTGATGCAGCCGATGTTGCCGATGGCGACCACGTCCGGCTTCGCGCGCTTGACGTTGCGCACCTTGCGCTCGCGCAACTGCGCCGCTAGCTCGGGCTGCAGGATGTTGTAGGTTCCGGCCGACCCGCAGCAGATGTGCCCCTCGAGCACCTCCACCACGCCGAAGCCGGCCTTGCTCAGAAGCTCGCGCGGCTCGTCCTTGATGCCCTGTCCGTGCTGCAGCGAGCAGGCGGGATGGTAGGCGACGCGCACCGACGACCAGCGCTTGGGCGCGCCGAGGTCGTAGCTCGCGGCGAACTCGCACACGTCGCGCGCAAGCTCGGAGACGCGTTGGGCGCGGGCGGCGTACTCGGGGTCGCGCTTCAGGAGGTGGCCGTAGTCCTTGACCATGGTGCCGCAGCCCGAGGTGTTGACGATGATGGCGTCGACGGGCCCCTTGGAAAGCTCCTTCGACCAGGCGTTGACGTTGCGCTTGGCGTAGTCGGCGGCGAGCGCCTCGTCGCCCAGATGGTAGGTGAGGGCCCCGCAGCAGCCGGCGCCGTTGGATACGACGACGTCGACGCCGCGCCGCGCGAGGAGCCGGATGGTGGCATCGTTGATGCTGGGCCGCAGCACCTGCTGGGCGCAGCCCGTGAGCAGGATCACACGCGCCCGCCGCTCCGCTTCCGTGGCCGCCGTGCCTGGCCCCTCGAAGCGGGAGGAGGGAGGGAGCACCTCGGGCGCCAGCTCGATCATGGCGGCGAGCTCCTTGAGACCCATTCGCCGCAGGAGCGGGACCCAGGGGCGCGCCAACGGGGTGAGCCGGATCGCGAGGCGGAAGCGGTCGGGCCGCGGCAGCACGTGCGCGAGGAGCCAGCGCGTCAGCCGCTCCTTGAAGCTGCGCTTGCCCGTGGCCTCGATGTAGCTGCGGGCGAGATCGACGAGATGCATGTAGTCGACGCCGCTCGGGCACGTCGTCATGCACGAGAGGCAGGAGAGGCAGCGGTCGACGTGCGTCTGCACCTGCGGGCTCGCCGGGCGCTGGTCCTCCAGCATCTCCTTGATGAGGTAGATGCGCCCGCGCGGGCTGTCGCGCTCATCGCCCAAGAGCACGTAGGTCGGGCAGGTCGCCGTGCACAGGCCGCAGTGAACGCAGCGGCGCAGGATGGCGTCGGCCTCCGCGATGCGCGGATTCTCAAGCTGCTCGGGCCTGAAATTCGTCTGCATCCTTCCTCACACGTTCGCGTACATGCGGCCGGGGTTCAAAATCCCGGCGGGGTCGAAGGCGGCTTTGAGCCCGCGCGTCAGGCGCTCGAGCGCCGGGCTCAAGGGCTGGAACACCTCCACGCTGGCGCGCACGCTGCGCTCGGCGCGGATCAGCGTAGCATGGCCGCCGTGGATGGCGGCGGCGCGGCGGATCTCGACCGTGCCGGCATCCGCGGTCGCCGGCACCTCGAGCCACACGAGGCCGCCCGCCCAGTCGTAGAGCGCCTCCGCCGGCATATAGCGCTTGATCGCCTGCACGAGCTTGGCGGCCATGGTGGGCTTGGTCGCGATGCGCCACAGCAGCGTCTGCCGGTAGGGCAGCACCGAGAGCCGGCGCAGCTCGCTCCAGAACTCCAGCGTCTCGCGATGATCGAGCTCGAGCGCCTTGCCGTACACCTTCAACGCCTCCTTGAGCTTCTGCTTGCGCGCCGTCACCGCGCCGGAGAAATTCTCGAGCCGCAGCGCCGTCACCGACTTGCTCATGGTCTTGAGGCCCGGATGGCTGAGCCTGGCGGCGAGCGGGGCCTGCAGGTGCACCGCGCCCGACACCTCAACGGGCTGCGCCATCGCCGCGCACAACAGCTCGACCGCTATGTTGTCGGGGAGGTTGAGATAGATGAGGGTGGCGGCCGTCTCCGGCCAGGGGACGACCTTGAACGTCACCTCGGTCATGATCGCAAGCGTGCCCCAGCTTCCTGAAAGCCCGCGCGCGACGTCGTAGCCGGTCACATTCTTCATGACGCGGCCGCCCGACTGGAATAGCTCCGCGCGGCCGTTGACGCCCTTGATGCCCAGGAGGTGATCGCGCGCCGCTCCGCTGTGGATGCGCCGCGCGCCCGAAAGGTTGGTGGCGAACACCGCCCCGATGGTCTGCGTGCCGTGCGCGGTGCCGGTGGCCGGCCCGATGTCGATCGGCTCGAACGCGAGCATCTGCCCGCGCGCGGCGAGCTCGGCCTCGATGGCAGAGAGCGGGGTGCCGGCACGCGCCGACATGACGAGCTCGCTCGGCTCGTAGAGGGTGACGCCGCGCAAGGACGCGGTCGTGATGGTCATGGCGTTCTCGATCGGGCGGCCAACGGCGCGCTTCGACCCCGAGCCCACGATCTCGATGGGGATGCCCTTCTCGGCGCATCCCGCGACCATGAACTGAAGCTCCCAATCGGCTCCGGGCCGCTGCAGGTCGCTCAATGCGAGGTCTCCTTGCTCAAGCCGCTCTATGCGCCGATTCGGCGGGCGCCTCTTGCGTCTCCGCCGCCTCGAGCGGAAACACCTTGCCGGCGTTCAGGAGCCACTGCGGGTCGAACACGCTCTTGATGCGCATCTGCACCGCGAGGTCGGCGGGGCTGAACTGCACGCCCATGAGGTCGCGCTTCTCGATGCCGACGCCGTGCTCGCCGGTGAGGCAGCCGCCGACCGAGACGCACAGCTTCAGGATGTCGGCGCCCGCGAGCTCCGCCCGGCGCGCCTCGTCCTCGTTGTTGGCGTCATAGAGGATCAGCGGGTGCAGGTTGCCGTCGCCGGCGTGGAACACGTTCGCCACTTTGAGCCGGTGCGCGGCGCAGATCTGCGAGATCTGCACCAGCACCTCCGGCATCTTCGACAAGGGGATGGTGCCGTCCATGCAATAGTAGTCGGAGATGCGCCCGATCGCCCCGAACGCCGCCTTGCGCCCCTTCCAGATCTTGGCGCTGTGCTCGGGCGAGGTTGCAGGCTCGATGACCTTGGGCTGGAAGCCCTTGGCGATCTCGACGATGTCGGCGAGCAGCCGGTTGACCTCCTCGGGCGAGCCTTCGACCTCGACGATCAGCAGCGCCTCCACGTCGAGCGGGTAGCCGGCCTTGGCGTAGGCCTCCGCCACCGCGATCGCTGGCTTGTCCATGAACTCGATGGCGACCGGGATGATGCCCGAGGCGATGATGGCGGCAACGCAGCTGCCCGCGGCGGCGCTGGAGCCGAAGCCCAAGAGGATTGGGCGCGCGCTCTCGGCCTTGGGCAGGATGCGCACGGTCGCTTCCGTGATGATGCCGAACTGGCCCTCCGAGCCGACGACGAGGGCCAAGAAGTCGTAGCCCTCGGAGTCGAGATAGGGGCCGCCGATGTCCACGATCTCCCCGTCCATGAGCACCATGCGCAGCCCGAGCACGTTGTTGGTGGTCACGCCGTACTTCAAGCAGTGCGCGCCGCCCGAGTTCATGGCGAGGTTGCCGCCGAGCGTGCAGGCGAGCTGGCTCGAGGGGTCGGGCGCGTAAAAGAAGCCTTCCGCTGCCACCGCCTCGGTGATGGCGAGGTTGGTGATGCCCGTCTCCACGCGCATGGCGCGGTTCTCGAAGTCGACGTCGAGGATGCGGTTCATGCGCGAGATGCCTATGACGATGGCGTCCTCGGCGGGCAGCGCACCGCCCGACAGCGAGGTGCCGGCGCCGCGCGGGACGACCTTCAAGCGGTTCTGGTGGCAGTATTTCAAGACCTTCGCCACGTCCTCGGTGGAGCGCGGCAGCACGACGGCGAGCGGCATGCGGCGATAGGCCGTGAGCGCGTCCGCCTCGAACGCGCGGCGCCCGTCCTCGTCCGCGATCACGGATTCGGCGCCGATGAGCTTGACCAGATCCTCGACGATGGCGCTGCTGCGCGCGAGCACGCCGCGATCAGGCTCCGGCAATCTCGACAGCGTCATGCCTAAGTTCTCCCGCTCTTCGACCACGGCCCGCTTGACAAAAGAATCTGATTCTGAATCGGAGCGCGGACCTTAGCAGCCAACGAGCGCCCATTATACAACAGTAGAGCTGTTCCGAATTTAGGACGATGGCCTATAGTCGGTATCGGCCATAATTTCAGCTTCTCAAAGTTGCTGGCTGGCTGTGGAAGCAAGCTCGTTCGCAGGGGCTCGGCTCAAGTGAATTCCATAAGCGATTTAGAGATATTCGCACGCGTCGCACGCACCGGCAACATGTCGGCCGCTGGGCGCGAGATGGGCTTGTCCCCCGCGGTCGTATCCAAACGCATCAGTCAGCTCGAGGAGCACCTCGGTGCGCGCCTGTTCCAGCGCACGACGCGCCAGCTCACGCTGACCGAGACCGGGGCCGGCTACTTCAAGCGCGTGGTCGATATCCTCAGCCTGTGCGAGGAGGCCGAGGACTTCGTGAGCCGCCGCAACACCAAGCCGCGCGGTGTCCTGAAGATCACCATGCCGACGACCTTCAGCCGCCTCCATATAGCGCCCTACCTCGGCAAGTTCCTTGCGAGCTACCCAGACATCGAGCTCGACTCGCACCTGACCGACCGCTTCGTCGACATCATCCGCGAGGGGTTCGATCTCGCCATCCGCATCGGGGAGCTCGAGGATTCCTCTCTCGTCGCGCGCAAGATCGCCACCGACAACCGGGTCATCTGCGCAGCCCCCGCATATCTTGAGAAGTACGGCACCCCCGCCTCGCTCGCCGATCTCAACCTGCACAACTGCCTCTCGGCCGGGGCCCAGGATGTCTGGCGCCTCGAGGGGCCGGACGGCGAGGAGCAGGTGCGCACCAACGGCAATCTGCGCTCCAACTCGGGCGAGCTTATCCGCGAGGCTGTGCTGGCAGGGCTGGGTCTCGGCCTGCGCTCGACTTGGGACGTCGGGCCCGAGCTCAAGAGCGGCAAGTTGAAGGTGGTGCTGCCGCAGTATCGCGGCTCCTCCAACGTCGCGGTCTATGCGGTCTACCCCTGCCGCGAGTTCATGCCCGCCAAGGTCAACGTCTTCATCGAGTTCCTGGCCGAGCTCTATGGACCAGAACCCTATTGGGACAAGGGCTTGGACCTCGGCAAGCTCGCGCCCAAGGGCGCCGCCGCCAAGGCCAGCGGGGGGACGGGCAAGCGCTCGCGGGCGGTTGCGTCGACCCGCTGACGCGTGCGCCAAAGCAACATCAGCCAGCCACGATCCTGTGCTCCCTTGATCGCCGGCCGCAGTTTTGCTGAGGTGGCGGCCGGACAGGGAGCGGCTGCAATGAAACGGGCACTTAGTCTCGCAATCTTCATCGCGGTCGCCATGGGCGCAGCGCCCGCCTCGGCCCAAGACGCTGGCAAGGGCGAGCAGGTGTTCCGCCGCTGCCGCGCCTGTCACACCATCGGCCCGGGCGCGCAGAACAAGGTCGGGCCCCAGCTCAACGGCATAGTCGGCCGCAAGGCGGCTTCCGCGTCGGGCTTCAACTACTCCGACGCCATGAAGCAGAAGGCTGCCGCCGGCCTCGTCTGGACCGAAGGCAACCTCACGCAGTATCTCGACGCGCCCGACAGTTTCGTCCCCAACGGGGTGATGGCGTTTGCCGGCGTCAAGAACGAGGCCGAGCTCAAGGACCTCATTGCTTTCCTCAAGACCCAGAAGTAGAGGGCGGCGCTTGAACCTCGCGCTCGGCCCTGCGAGGCTGCGCGCGCGATGACAAGCCAATCCCAGCGGCCCCGCGTCGGCCTCTTCGTCACCTGTCTCGTCGATCTATTCCGCCCGTCGGTCGGCTTTGCTGCCGTGCGCCTGTTGGAGGCGGCCGGCTGCGATGTCTTCGTGCCCGCGGCGCAGACCTGCTGCGGCCAGCCCGCCTACAACAGCGGCGACCGCGAGGACGCGCGTGCGCTCGCCGTGCAGACGATCGAGGCCTTCGAAGGCTTCGACTACGTCGTCGCGCCATCGGGATCGTGCGCGGCCATGCTGAAGGTCCACTACCCGCGGCTCCTCGCCGGGGACCCCGCGGCCGGCCCGCGGGCGCGCGCCTTCGCCGAGCGGGTCCACGAGCTCGTCTCCTTCTTGGTGGATGTACGCAAGCTCGAGGCGGTGCCCGGCGCCTTCAGCGGGCGCGTCACCTACCACGACGGCTGCTCGGGGCTGCGCGAGCTCGGCATCAAGCGCCAGCCGCGCGAGCTCTTGAAGCGCCTCGCGGGCACCGAGCTCGTCGAGATGGCCGAGACCGAGATCTGCTGCGGCTTCGGCGGGCTCTTCTGCGTGAAGTATCCGGACATCTCCAACGCCATGGTGAGCAAGAAGACGGCGAGCGCCGCGGCCGTGGACCCCAACCTCCTGTTGTCGGGCGAGCTCGGCTGCCTCCTCAACATCGCCGGCAAGCTCGCGCGCGAAGGATCGCGGATTTCATGCCGGCATGTGGCGGAGGTGCTGGCCGGGGAGACGGCCGAGCCGCCCATCGCCCGGGCGGGGGGCTCATGAGGCCGGCGGCCTCACCCTTGACCGGCAGGTCGGCCGCGGCGCTGGCGGATGCGCGGCTGCAGCGGGCGCTCGCAGACGTGCCGGGCGGCTTCGTCGCGGCGCGAGCGCGGGTGAAGGCAGCGCTGCCCGAGTTCGAGGCCTTGCGGCGCGCCGGGCGCGATATCAAGGACCACGCGCTTGCACATCTCGACCTCTACCTCGAGGCGTTCGAGCGCAACGCCATTGGCGCGGGCTCGAAGGTGCACTGGGCGGCGACGGCGGCGGACGCTTGCGACATCGTTCTTTCCATCTGCCGGGAAGCGGGCGCGCGCCTCGTCACCAAGAGCAAGTCGATGGTGTCGGAGGAGATCGGCCTCAACGCACGGCTGGAGGCCGCGGCGCTCGAGGTGGTCGAGACCGACCTTGGCGAGTACGTCATCCAGATCCGCGGCGAGACGCCGAGCCATCTCATCGCGCCGGCCATTCACTTGAGCCCTGCCGACATCGCCGAGGATTTCCGCCGCCGCCACGAGCAGCTGCCGCAGGACCGCGACATGTCGAGCCCGGCGGCGCTCGTCGCCGAGGCGCGCGCCATCCTGCGGCCGAAGTTCCTCGGCGCCGATATCGGTATCACGGGGGCGAACCTGCTCGTCGCCCAGACCGGATCGGCCATCATCGTCACCAACGAGGGCAACGCCGACCTGACGCTGACGCTGCCGCGCGTGCACATCGTGCTCGCCTCCATCGAGAAGGTGGTGCCGACGCTCAGCGATGCCTGGACGCTGCTGCGGCTCCTTGCGCGCTCAGGGACTGGCCAGGAGTTCACGGCCTATACGACGCTGGTCACCGGGCCGCGGCGGCCCGGCGATCCCGACGGGCCGGAGGAGTGCCATGTCGTCCTCGTCGACAACGGGCGCGCGGAGCTTTTGGGCAGCGGCTTGCGCGAGGTGCTGCGCTGCATCCGCTGCGGGGCGTGCATGAACCACTGCCCCGTCTACTGCTCCATCGGCGGGCACGCCTACGGCTCGATCTACGCGGGACCCATCGGGGCGGTGCTGTCGCCGGCTCTGTTCGGTCCGCAGGCGGCAGGTGAGCTGGCGCAGGCCTCGACCTTCTGCGGGCGCTGCGAGTCCGTGTGCCCGGTCGAGATCCCGCTCGTCACACTGATGCGGAGGTGGCGCGAGGTCTCGTTCGCGGAGGGCGCGACGGGGTGGAGCAAGGCACTGCTGCGGGCCTGGGCGTACTTGGCGCGCCGGCCGCGCCTCTATCGCGTCGTGGCACGGTTGGGCACGTCGGTGCTGGCTGGGCTCGCCCGCGGGCGCGGCGCGCTCTCGCGGCTGCCGTTTGCTGAGGCGTGGACGCGCTACCGCGACCTGCCCGCTCCCCAAGGCGCAACCTTTCAGGCGCAGTGGGCGCGGCGGCAGCGGAGGGAAATCCCATGAGCCGCTCCGCCATCCTCGCCAAGGTGCGCGCCGGACTCAAGGTCGAGCCAGGGGCCGATGCGGCGCGGCGCGCAGGCGCCGAAGCGCGCCTTGCCGGAGGTGGCAGCCGGCTCGTGCCGGACCGCGGCCGCGTCGGCGCGGTTGAGCGTATCGCACTCTTCAAGTCGTTCCTCGCCGCGCAAGCGACCGAGCTCATAGAGACGGGCGATGCGGCAGAGCTTCCGCAGGCGATCGCCGAGTATCTGATCGCGCGCGAGCTTCCGTTGCGTGTGCGCACCGGCTCCGATCCGCTGTTTGCAAGGCTGCCGTGGGCGGAGGTGCGTGGCCTCGCGCGCGATATGGGCCGGGCTCGTACCGACGACACGGCGGGCG
>DATIZL010000103.1:0-12341 GCA_035517115.1 Hyphomicrobium sp. | reverse complement strand
GGCACCATTGCGCCGATCCCAATCGCCATTCCGGTGTTTCTCGGTCCCGATCCCAAGCTCGCGGCCGACGTCGCCGACGTGATCACCGCCGACCTCGATCACTCAGGCCTGTTCCAGCCGCTCGACCGCGCCTCGTTCCTCGAGCAGGTGCGCGACGTGAACGCGGCGCCGCGCTTCCCCGACTGGCGCGCCGTGCGCGCGGACGCACTCGTCATCGGCAACGTCGGCCAAGGACCGGACGGCCGCATCATCGCCGAGTTCCGGCTGTGGGACGTCGCCGCCGGGCGCCAGCTCGCGGGGCAGCGCTTTGCCACGAGCCCGCAGAACTGGCGCCGTGTCGGCCACATCATCGCCGATCAGGTCTACCAGCAACTCACCGGCGAGAAGGGCTACTTCGACACCCACGTCGTGTTCGTGGACGAGACCGGGCCGAAGCAGCAGCGCGTCAAGCGCTTGGCGATCATGGACCAGGACGGCCAGAACGTGCGCCTGTTGAGCAAGGGCCAGGAGCTCGTGCTCACGCCGCGCTTCAGCCCGACGAACCAGGAGATCACGTTCATGTCGTACACCGGCGATCAGCCGCGCGTGTTTCTCTTGAACCTCGAGACGGGTCAGCGCGAGACGGTCGGCGACTTCCCCGGCATGACGTTTGCGCCGCGCTTCTCCCCCGACGGCCAGCGCGTGATCATGAGCCTGCAGAACGGGGGCAACTCGGCGATCTACGAGATGGACTTGCGCAGCCGTCAGCGGCGGCAGCTGACCCCCGGCAATGCCATCGACACGAGCCCGAGCTACTCGCCCGAAGGCCGGCAAATCACGTTCGAGACGGACCGGGACGGCGTCCAACAGATCTACGTGATGAACTCCGACGGCTCCAACCCGCACCGAATCAGCTCGGGCGAGGGCCGCTACGCCACCCCTGTGTGGTCGCCGCGCGGCGACTACATCGCCTTTACCAAGCAACTCGGCGGCCGCTTCCTCATCGGCGTCATGCGCCCCGACGGCTCCGGCGAGCGCGTGCTGACCGAAGGATTCCACAACGAGGGGCCGACTTGGGCCCCGAACGGGCGCGTGCTCATGTTCTTCCGCGACTCGCCGGGCGCCGAGGGAGGTCCGCGAATCTTTTCGATCGATCTCACCGGCTACAACGAGCGAACGATTCCCACTCCGGCGTTCGCGTCCGACCCCGCGTGGTCGCCGCTCCTCAATTGAAACCCGTCCAAAAGCGGCTATGCTCGCGCTGTGCCCCGGACGGGTCGGCCGGGGGCGTTGTTTTTCAGCGTAGTTTCATGCCCTTCAGAGCGAGGCCTCGACTACACACAAGCATCTGCGGAGGCCTTGGAATGGCGTGGCATTTTCGCATCTACCAGCTTGGAAAACTGAGGGATAACTGCCTCTGTTCTTGATCATCTGATGCAGCGCCAGTACGCCATTACATGGCTAGTGCCGAAGAAGCATCAGGAGATGAACCATGCAGGGTGTGAAGGGGCTGATCGTTCTGTCAGCAGTCGTTGCGGCCGTCGCTTTGGGCGCGTGCCGCCGTGAAGAGCCGGCGCCGTTGAAGCTGGGCGCCATGCCGGCCGCTACGCAGCCCGCTCGCTAAGAGCAGGCGGCAAGGCCAGGACAACATAGGAGAAAATGCTATGAAGAGTGCAATCGTACTCGCCGTCGTCGTCGCTGCTGTTGCTCTTGGCGCTTGCCGTCGTGAAGAGCCTGCTCCGCTGAAGCTCGGCGCGCCCGTGACCGCTGAGCAAACTCGCTAACGGTACAGCCAACTCAACACTCAAGGAGATTGACGATGAAGGGGGCCATCCTTATCGCGACTGTGGTCGCTGCTGTCGCTCTCGGCGCTTGCCGGCGTGAAGAGCCTGCTCCGCTGAAGCTCGGCGCCGACGTTCCGGCCGCTACGCAGCCGGCTCGCTAAGCCGACCACGGCACTTCCTCCTTGGTATTTTGCCAAGGAGGCCAGATATCAGGACCGAGGTGCCGACGCTAAAGCGTCCACCTCGGTCTTGGTTTTTTGGCGTTTAGTGATTTGCGCGTCCGGATTGGCATCGGCAGCTTCGTCCCGGCGCGGCGCCTTGGAGCGTGGCGGTTGCGATTAACGCTTCACTAGGGTCGAAGTGGCTCAATCGTGGCGATGCCGTGACCGTTTAGCGCGCAGGGCGTTTGCAGGCCGCTTGGCCACATTTTCGCACGAAGCCTCGGATAACTCAGGATTTCAACTGGAACTGTCACCCTTGTCTGATGTTGAGTAGGGCAGAAGGGTGATGAAAGGGACGTTCTCAATGGCCGCTTCAGCTCTGCTTGCCCGCGCCACGCGCCTGCTCGCCGTCGTGCTCGTGGCTGGCGTCCTGGGAGCCTGCGCGAATGACCAGAACTCTCAGACGGCCCAGCTCACTGGCCGCGACGGCTCGGTGACGCCTGGCACGCACCGCGACTTCGCCGTCAACGTCGGCGACATCGTCTACTTCACCACCGACTCGAGCGAGCTGACGCCGGAGGCCACTGCGACCCTGCAGAAGCAGGCGGTGTGGCTGCAGCAGTACTCGCAGTACACCATCACCATCGAAGGCCACGCCGACGAGCGCGGCACGCGCGAGTACAACATCGCGCTCGGTGCCCGCCGCGCCACCACGGTGCGCAACTTCCTGGCCCAGAACGGCGTCAATGGAGCGCGCATCCGCACCATCTCGTACGGCAAAGAACGTCCGGTCGCGGTTTGCGACGACATCTCCTGCTGGTCGCAGAATCGCCGCGCCCAGACCGTGCTCAATTCCCGCGACGGGCCTGTGGCCCAGGGCAACTAGCCCAGGCGTTTGACGCTTTCGCCGGCTCTCAATCGGCGCTGCTCGTAAAGGGCCCTGGCAGCTTGCCCAGGGACGCCGCTTTTCGCGCTCCCGAGGCAAAGTTTGGCCGCATTGGCCGCGCAGAACATCCTCGATATTCGAGCGGGTTGCAGCCACGAGGACGCGTTATGTCTCGGCCGTGGGTCGGATTGGACAAGCGCCGCAGCGCGGTGCTCGTCGGCGCGTTTCTCCTGGTTCTCGCAGGCCTCGATTGGCAGTCGATGGCCCATGCGCTCCCGGCCCAGTCTTCATCCAACAACGAGACCGGCTACACGGGTGCGAGCCGCGATAGCGCCGATCCTACCGACGATGAGGACCAGGGCCGCTTCGCCACCGAGGACGAGGCCACCTACGGACCCGAGCAGCGCGCGCAGGAGCTCTATCTCGATGGGCTCGAGAAGCTCGCCGGCGGGCATCGCGACTGGGCACAGCAAACCTTCGAGAGCGTGATCGCGCGCTTCCCCGATTCTGCCGCTGCCGGTCTCGCCCGCCACAAGCTCGGCGATCTCTACCGCGGGACGCCAGCGGACAGCGCCGCCGCGACCGCCACCCCGCCGGCGGCCTCCCGCCCCCTGCTGGCGCCGTCCCCCGCAGGAGCGCCCGCGCGCGGACCCGTCTGGGACCAAGAGCTTCGCCGCAACGCCGCCATCCAGGCCAAGCTGCGCAACGAGGCCGGCGACCGCGTCTTCTTCTCCGCCGGCAGCGCCGAGCTCGGCACCCGCGCCCGCATGGCCCTCGCCTCGCAGGCGCAGTGGCTCAACCGCTGGCACGAGTTCGAGGCGGCCATCGAGGGCCACGCGGATGAGCCGGGGACCGATGACGAGAACCTGACGCTGTCGCGGCAGCGCGCCGAGGCCGTGCGGCAGCGCCTGATCGAAGAAGGGGTCGAGGCGAGCCGGGTGTCAGTGGTTGGGGCCGGGCGCACGCAGCCCGTCGTCAGCTGCACCGCACCCGACTGCAGCTCGCAGAACCGCCGCGCGGTCACGCTCGTGTTCGCGAGCGGAACGCGCGCGCGTCTCGGTCTTACCGGGCCCTCAACCGCGGACGCTTCGACCGGCGCGGCCGCGCGCGCGCCGGCAACGGCGGTCGAGACCGTGCCCGGTCCGCAGCAGGTTGGCGTGACGCGTTGACAAGGGAGCGCTGGGCAATGTTGGCTGCCGTGCTGGCGCCTCGCGTATCCGGTTAGAACTCATCTCGGTGCCGCGTCTGCATCCGACGATCGCATATGGGAGCCGACACCTTGTCGATTGAGCGTCCAATCCGCCTCGCCCTTGCCGCGACGATCCTCGTGCCGCTTCTCGCGTGCGCACCCGCTCTTGCGCAGTCGGCGCAGAAGACGGCGCCGCCGGGGCAGGCGCGTGCGCGGCCGAAGGATGCGGCAGCAGCCCAGCCGGCGCCGTCCGGAGGCGACGCCGGCCTGAGGCAGCGCGTCGAGCAGCTCGAGGAGCAGCTCGTCGACATGCAGGTCGTGATCGGCACGCTCGAGTCGCTGGCGCGCAATGGCGTCTCGTCCGCTGCGCGCAAGGATGGCGAGGGTGGCGCTGCGGGTGCCGACAGCCTTCGCGTCGACGCGCTCGAGACGCAGGTGCGGGCGATGGCGGCCCAGATCGAGCAGCTCTCCCAGCAGGTGCGTGCGCTCGGGGGGCAGCCGCTCAAGCGCACCGACGCGGGTGAGGACGCCTTGCCGCCCGAGACGCCGCTGGCAAAGCCGGGCCCCGCCGACACCCGTTTCGGCTCGACGACGGTCACGGCGGGAATGGGCGACGTCACCGACAGCGAGCAGCCGGCGCCCGGGCAGAAAGCGCCACTCGCGCAAGCGCCAGGCAAGCCGATACCGCCTGCAGGTCCGACGGACGCGGTTGCCGCCGCCACGCCGCCAGGGACGCCACAGCAGCCGGACGCCGCTGCGGGCAACCCCAAGCAGCTCTATGAGAAGGCCTACGGCTACCTCATGCAGCGCGACTACGGGGCGGCGCAGACCGCGTTCGAGGAGTTTCTTAATCGCTATCCCAAGGATTCCCTTGCCGGCAACGCGCAATACTGGCTGGGTGAGGCGCATTTCGTGCGCGGCGAGTACAAGGCCGCCGCCAGCGCCTTCCTGAAAGGCTATAAGGACTACGCCGGCAACGCGCGTGCGGCCGACAGCTTGCTGAAGCTCGCCATGTCGCTCGACCGGCTCGGACAGAAAGATGGCGCCTGCTCGTCCTACTCGGAGCTCTCGACGCGGTTCCCCGACGCGCCCGACAACGTCAAGATGCGCGCCAAGTCCGAGCGCCAGCGCATCGGCTGCCCGTAAGGCGTCCGCGGCACCGCTGCCCGTAGCACGCCCGATTGACGAGAGAGAGGCAGATGGGCTCCTCGCACCGCTCGCCTCATTCGCCACGCTGATCCTCGCCGTCTCGGGTGGCGCCGACAGCATGGCGATGCTGCACCTCGTCGCCCGCTGGTCGAAGCATCATCCGAAGAAGGGCCGCAGGCTTATCGCCGCGACGGTCGATCACGGCCTGAGGCCTGAATCTCGCGGCGAGGCCGAGTGGGTCGGCGAGCAGGCGTGCGCACTTGGGCTTGCGCACGAGATCCTCACCTGGACGGGGGCCAAGCCTGCAACGGGTGTGCAGGATGCGGCGCGTGAAGCACGCTATCGCCTCCTATCGCAGCTGGCACAGCGCCACCGGGCAATGGGCTCTGTCGCCGTCGTGACGGCCCACACCGAGGACGACCAGGCCGAGACCTTCCTCATGCGGCTTGCGCGCGGCAGCGGGCTCGACGGACTGGCGGCCATGAGCGTGTCGCGCGCTCTCGATCGCGATGCGGATTGCCGGCTGATGCGCCCCCTGCTCGCGGTGCCGGGCGAGCGGCTCAAGGCCACGCTTCAAACCGCAGGCCTGCCCTGGATCGAGGATCCCAGCAACGATTGCGACCGCTTCGAGCGCGTGCGCCTGCGCAAGGCCAAGACGGCGCTCGCCGCGTTGGGCCTCACGTCCGACAAGATCGCGCTCAGCGCGCGCCGGCTTGAGCGTGCGCGTTCCGCTCTCGATCACGCGGCAGCCACTCTAGAGACGGAGGCGCGGCTCGACGTGCACGGCGGCGCTTACGCCAGTCTCGACGCGCAGGCGTTCCTGGCCGCTCCTGAGGAGGTGCGGCTGCGCCTGCTCGCCCGGCTGATCGCCGCCTTCGGAGGGCAGCCGGAGCCCGTGCGCCTGGCAAAGCTCGAATCGCTGGCTGAGCGCCTCGACCAGGCAGAGTCCCCGGCGATGACGCTTGGCGGCGCCATGGTTGTGCGCCGCGCGCGGGAGGTCATTGTTCACCGTGAGCCGGGCCGTGGAAGCCTCCCCGAGATCGAGCTCGCGCCGGGCGAAGCCGCGGACTGGGACCGCCGCTTCCGCGTTGCCGCCGATCGCGAGCTCGCTGCGCCGGTCATTGTCGCACCGCTTGGCCGCGCTGGCTTTGCGAAGCTGCGCCAGCAACTTGGGCGCGCACCGAGGATGCCGGCGCGAGCGGCGGCGACGCTGCCCGCCTTTTGGCAGCAGGGTGCGCTGCTCGCGGTTCCGACGCTCGCTTGGCTGCCGTGGCCTGCCGCGGCCTGGAGCAACCAGGCCCGGCTCTGCCGGTGTGAATTCCTGGGGTAGTGCCCGCTTGCGCCACGATTGGGGGCCATAGTTGCCCCACGGGTCATCATTAAGGGGGATGCCCTGCTGCGCTGGGCCGCACGGCTGTTAAGGTCCTGGGGAGCCCAAAGCGTGTAACTTGGCAATAACCAGGCCCCCACCTATGTTAACGGCGAGCTTCGGGGCGGCGCGCCGAGCACTCTCTTCGCCAGCGCGCGGCCGGGCTCCATAGGGAACGCAATGAACTCGAACTTTCAAAAGCTTGCCATCTGGGTAGCGATCCTCGTCCTGCTGGCAGCGCTGTTCAATCTGTTCAATAATTCGACCCCGAGCCGCCGCGGCAACGAGATTACTTACTCGGAATTCCTGACTGCCGTCGACGCTGGCAACGTCAGCGAGGCTACACTCGCCGGCAACCATATTTACGGTACGCTGCGCGACGGCGGCACCGCCTTCTCGACCTATGCACCCCCGCAGGACCCCACCCTCGTCGAGCGGCTGCAGAAGAAGGACGTGAAGTTCCGCGCCCGTCCCTCCGAGGAGGACGTGCCCTCGATCATGAGCATGCTCTTGAACTGGTTCCCGATGCTTCTGCTCATCGGCGTGTGGATCTTCTTCATGCGCCAGATGCAGTCGGGCTCGGGCCGCGCCATGGGCTTCGGCAAGTCGCGCGCGAAGCTTCTGACCGAGCGCCACGGCCGCGTAACCTTCGAGGACGTGGCTGGCGTGGACGAGGCCAAGGACGACCTGCAGGAGATCGTCGAATTCCTGCGCGATCCGCAGAAGTTCCAGCGCTTGGGCGGCCGCATCCCGCGCGGCGCGCTGCTCGTCGGCCCGCCCGGCACCGGCAAGACGCTGCTGGCGCGCGCCATTGCGGGCGAGGCGAACGTACCGTTCTTTACGATTTCTGGCTCCGACTTCGTCGAGATGTTCGTCGGCGTCGGCGCTAGCCGTGTGCGCGACATGTTCGAGCAGGCCAAGAAGAACGCGCCCTGCATCATCTTCATCGACGAGATCGACGCGGTCGGCCGTCATCGCGGCGCGGGCTTGGGCGGCGGCAACGACGAGCGCGAGCAGACGTTGAACCAGTTGCTCGTCGAGATGGACGGCTTCGAGGCGAATGAGGGCATCATCCTCATCGCCGCCACCAACCGTCCCGACGTGCTCGATCCGGCGCTGCTGCGCCCTGGCCGCTTCGACCGCCAGATCACGGTGCCGAACCCCGACGTTGCGGGCCGCGAGAAGATCCTGCGCGTGCACATGCGCAAGGTTCCGGTTGCGCCCGACGTCGACCCCAAGGTCATCGCGCGCGGCACGCCGGGCTTCTCCGGTGCCGATCTGGCGAACCTCGTCAACGAGGCGGCGCTGCTCGCCGCGCGGCGCAACAAGCGCCTCGTGACGCAGATGGAGTTCGAGGACTCCAAGGACAAAGTCATGATGGGCGCTGAGCGGCGCTCCATGATCATGACCGAGGAGGAAAAGCTCGCGACCGCCTATCACGAGGCGGGCCACGCGCTCGTCAACCTCAAGGTTCCGGGTGCCGATCCCTTGCACAAGGTCACGATCATCCCGCGCGGCCGCGCCCTCGGCGTCACCATGAGCCTGCCCGAGCGCGACAAGCTCAGCTACTCCAAGCAGTGGTGCGAGGCGCGCATCGCCATGTCGTTCGGCGGCCGCTGCGCCGAGCAAGCGATCTACGGCAAGGACCACCTCAACACGGGCGCCGCCAGCGACATCATGCAGGCTACCGAGCTTGCCCGCCGCATGGTCACCGAATGGGGCATGAGCGAGAAGCTCGGGCCTTTGCGCTACAACGAGAACCAGCAGGAGGTCTTCCTCGGGCACGCGATCACGCAGCGCCAGAACATGTCGGAGGACACCGCGCGGCTGATCGACGAGGAGATCCGCCGCATCGTCACCGAGGGCGAGAACAGGGCGCGCGAGGTCATTGCCGCGCACCGCAAGGAGCTCGAGGCGGTGACGCAGGCGCTGATGGAGTACGAGACTATCTCCGGCGATGAGGTGAATGCGTTGCTGCGCGGCGAGAAAATCGTGCGCAAGCCGGATGACGAAGGTCCCAAGGACCAGGTGGGCTCCGCTGTGCCGGCCGCGGGCAGCCGCGTGCGCCCGCGCGGCGAACCGGGCACCGGCGGCATGGAGCCCCAGCCGCAGGCTTGATCTGACCCCTCTTCCCGCCAGCCGGCAAAGGCTGTAGATGCGGCCGCGGATCCGTCCGCGGCCGTTTCCTTTGCGCGGCGGCGCCAATTGCAGGAAGCCCGCTCCCATGCAACGCGCGATCTACGTCCGCCCGCTCGGCATCTTTCCCGCGCCTATCGCCGAGGGAGATGAGGCGGGTTGGAGCGGATTGCCCCTCGCCGGTCAGCCGCTGCGCTTTGCCGTCATCGAGATCGCCCTGCGCGAAGGGGCGCGCGTTAGGCGCCGCCTCGCCTCGGTCGGCGACGCCCTCGATCGCGATTGGGGGCGCCACACCCTTGAAGCGTCCGAGCTCCTCGAGGCGATCACCGCGCCGCGCGCGCGGCTCGCCGGGTTGACGCTCGAGGCCCCGCGCATCATGGGCATCGTCAACGTGACGCCCGACAGCTTCTCCGACGGCGGCCGCCTCTCCTCCGCGCAAGCCGCGATCGATCATGCGCTGAAGCTCGCCGAGGAGGGTGCCGACATCCTCGACATCGGCGGGGAATCGACGCGGCCCGGCGCCGACTACGTGCCGGCGGAGGAGGAGCTTGCCCGCGTCATGCCGGTGATCGAGGGGCTGCGCCCGCGCACGCAAGCGCTGATCTCCATCGATACGCGCAAGGCCCAAGTCATGCGCCGCGCCGCCGCGGCCGGAGCCGACATCCTCAACGATGTCTCCGCCCTGACACACGACCCTGCTTCCCTCGGCGCCGCGGTGGAGACTGGGCTACCCGTGATCCTGATGCACGCGCAGGGCGACCCCAAGACCATGAACGACAATCCGCAGTACGGCGACGTGGTGCTCGACGTGTTCGACTTTCTCGAAGAGCGCATTGCGGCTTGCGTGGCGGCCGGCATCCCCAAGGCTAAGCTCGTCGCCGATCCCGGCATCGGCTTCGGCAAGCACCTGCACCACAACGTCGCCGTCATGGGCAGCCTCGCGCTCTATCACGGGCTCGGCGTGCCGATCCTCTTAGGGGCCTCGCGCAAGAAGCTCATCGACCACATCTCGGACGCTCCCAGCCCCAAGGACCGGGTGCCGGGCTCGCTCGCAGCGGCGCTCACCGGGATCGCGCAAGGCGTGCAGATCGTGCGCGTGCACGACGTCGCCGCGACGCGCCAGGCGGTCGCCGTGTGGCGGGCCTCTACCGCCGGCTCGCAGAAGGGGCTCGCCTGAGGCAGCCAACGAGGGGGAGCATGGAGATCACGTACCGGTATGAGCCCCAGCACCTCAAGGCCTATCAAAGGCTCGCCTCGCATCGGGTCGGGGCGCAGAACACCGACTACGTCGCGGCGTGGTGGGGCTGGATGCTCGTCTACGCGCTCGTTGCCGGCGCGGTGCTCGCCGCCGCCGATCTCGCCTTTCCGGAGCTGACCGGGCGCCCGTTCGCCTTGCTGGAATTCACTTGTGGCTTTATCGGGGGCGTCATGTGCATCTACGCACTGTCGTGGCGCCGCTACAGACGGCTGTCGTCCGCGATGGTGAAAGCGGACGGCCCGACCATGTCGGAGCAGCGCATCACCGTGGCCGCGGATGGAATCAGGTCGACCAGCCGTTTCATCGACCACCTCTACCGATGGGGAGCCTTTGAAGAGCTAACGGTTTATGACGGGATCATCGCCCTGTGGACCGAGCCGGGCGACGGCGCGATGGTGCCGCGCAGCGCCTTTGCCGATCCGGCGGCCGAAGCCGCGTTCCTTGAGGCCGTGCGCGGTCATATGGCCGCGGCAAAGGCCGCCGCCACCGGGCGATCCACCTGATTTTGGGCCTAGTCGGGTGCCAAATGTAACGGGCGCAAATAGTATTTGAGGTGAGTCCGCGCGCATCGGCCGGCATAGTGATAACAGCGTGTTTACCATGCCGGGGCGCCTTGGGCGCAAGCACGCTTCTTGCAAGCGATTCTGCAGCACTTGAAGCGCAAACTTAAGAAACGAGAGAGCCACTGGGGGACGCCCATGTCGCGCCGCTACTTTGGAACCGACGGAATTCGCGGCCTCGCGAACACCTCGCCGATGACATCGGAGGTGGCGCTCAAAGTCGGTATGGCCGCGGGCAAGATTTTCCAGAACGGCAACTACCGTCACCGCGTCGTCATCGGCAAGGACACGCGCCTGTCAGGCTACATGCTGGAAGCTGCGCTCATGTCCGGCTTCACCGCCGTCGGCATGGACGTGTTCCTCTTGGGGCCGATGCCGACCCCGGCCGTCGCCATGCTCACGCGCTCACTGCGCGCGGACTTGGGCGTCATGATCTCCGCGTCCCACAATCCCTTCGAGGACAACGGCATCAAGCTGTTCGATGCCGACGGCTACAAGCTGTCGGACGACACCGAGAGGAAGATCGAGGAGCTGATCGAGGCCGACACGGCCGAGTTGCTCGCCCCCGCCGACGCCATCGGCCGCGCCACGCGCGTGGAAAGCGCACAGGAGCGCTATATCGAGTTCGCCAAGCGCACGCTGCCGCGCGATCTGCGCCTCGACGGCTTGCGCATCGTCATCGATTGCGCCAACGGCGCCGGGTACAAGGTCGCGCCCGAGGCGTTGTGGGAGCTCGGCGCGGAGGTGGTCAAGATCGGCGTGGAGCCCAACGGCCGCAACATCAACGATCACTGCGGCTCGACCGACCCCGATGCCCTCATCGCCAAGGTGCGCGAGGTGCGCGCCGACATCGGCATCGCGCTCGACGGCGACGCCGACCGCGTCGTCATCATCAACGAGAAGGGGCAGATGGTCGATGGCGATCAGATCATGGCCGTCATCGCCGAGGCCTGGCACGCCCGCGGCAAGCTCACGGCGGGCGGCGTGGTCGCCACAGTGATGAGCAACCTCGGGCTCGAGCGCCACCTGAAGGGCCTGGGCCTGGCGCTCGTGCGCACGCCCGTCGGCGACCGCTACGTCGTCGATCAGATGCGCAAGCACGGCTACAACGTTGGCGGTGAGCAATCGGGCCACATCGTGCTTTCCGATTACGTGACGACGGGCGACGGCCTCGTGACCGCGCTGCAGATCCTCGCGGTCGTCGTCCAGACGGGCAAGACCGTGAGCCAGGTGACGAACCGCTTCGAGGCGCTGCCGCAGATCCTGAAGAACGTGCGCTACGGCAACGGCCGCCCGCTCGAGGATAGCCGCGTCGTGCGCGCGATCGACGCCGGCAAGGCCAAGCTCGGCGAGGGCGGGCGCCTCGTCATCCGGCCGTCGGGCACGGAGCCGGTGATCCGGGTGATGGCGGAAGGCGATGACGAGCGCCTCGTCTCCTCCGTGGTCAGCGAAATCGTCGCCGCCGTGCGCGCCGCCGCTGCTGCCTAGCAGCGAGAAGGGGCAGGCCTGACCTCTCCCGAAGGGAGAGGCCGTGAGCCTTCGTCAGAAGGCGAGCGGGTGAGGGGTTACGGCCTCCCCACGCAGCGCGCCACCCCTCACCCGGCTGTCGTGCTGCACACGTCCAGCCGACCTCTCCCCATGGGAGAGGTGAGGCGGGAGCCCCCGCTTGAAACCTTTTGTTTACACTTGTGGCGCGCCTGGGCGCGCCGCGGGGACGCGCGTGCGGACATCACGCCGTTTCAAAACGAAACCGCGATTAAGCGTCCCTTAAACCTTCTCCCGCATATTCGGCCATGAGCACGTTTCGCGTTCGCCAGACGAAGGCCGCGTGAGTCTGCGGCGGACAGTTTTGAGAGGGAAAGTGGTCATG
>DATIZL010000102.1:0-33905 GCA_035517115.1 Hyphomicrobium sp. | reverse complement strand
GGTCAGGAACTTGCCTTCGTCGAACTCGCGCAGCGCCGGAATGGCGAGCGCGATCATGACGACGAGCCCGCCCATGCCGATGGTCAGGCCCTCGGAGGCGAACTCGTTGAGGAGCCGCTTCCAGCCCGTGAGCTTGAAGCGCGCGAAAAAGCTGGTGCCGGCGTTCCAATAGTCGCGCATCGCCGCCCACGTCTCGGCGAGCGTCGAATCGATCTTGGAATCAAGGCCGAGCCAGTTGATCAGCCGTTCCCGGCGGCCTTGCTTGAAGAACCAATCCTGCACTGCTTGGCGTCCCGAGTTTCCAGGGGCTTAGGGCAATTTGCCGGGCTTGGGCCCGCCGCTGAAGCGGCGACTCGAAAGCCGGCTGCGGGTGTCGGCTCCTTATACCTTGCCTGTGGTGGAGATGTTAAGGCGAGGCTTGTGCGGGAGGCCCGGGCCAAAAAATCGACGCGGACGCCGTATCTCGTGTCGGCTGGGCGCCCGTCCCCACGTCTTACCGTTGGAATGACCTCGTCATCGGGCTTCTTTAGCAAGAAAGCGTGGCGGGCCGCCTGTGGGCGGCCTTCAGCAGGGAGGAGAGACTATGAGCCGTGTGCGCGTTCTCGTGGGGACACGTAAAGGCGCGTTCGTGTTGAGCGCAGACGGCGCGCGCAAGGCGTGGACCGTCGATGGCCCTCACTTCCCGGGCTGGGAGATCTACCACGTCAAGGGCTCGCCCGCGGACCCCGATCGCATTTATGCGTCGCAATCGAGCGGCTGGTTCGGCCAGCAGATCCAATGCTCCAAGGACGGTGGCACGTCCTGGGCGCCCGTCGGCAGCAAGTTCACCTACGAGGGGGAGGCCGGCACGCACCAGTGGTACGACGGCACCCCGCACCCTTGGGAGTTCAAGCGCGTGTGGCATCTCGAGCCCTCGCTCAACGATCCAGATACCGTCTACGCCGGCGTCGAGGATGCCGCCCTCTTTCGCACGGCCGACGGCGGCCAGACATGGACGGAGCTTTCCGGCCTGCGCGGCCACGGCTCAGGACCGCGCTGGCAGCCCGGCGCCGGCGGCATGTGCCTGCACACCATTCTCATCGATCCCTCCGACCCCAAGCGCATCTTCATCGCCATCTCGGCCGCGGGCGCCTTCCGCACCGACGACGGCGGCAGGACGTGGCGTCCCATAAATCGCGGGCTCAAGTCCGAGTACATCCCCGACCCCACCGCCGAGGTCGGCCACTGCGCGCACCGCTTGGCCATGCACCCCTCGCGCCCCAACGTGCTCTACATGCAGAAGCACTGGGACGTCATGCGCAGCGACGACGCCGGCGACAATTGGCGCGAGGTGAGCGGCAACCTGCCGACCGACTTCGGCTTCGTGATCGACGTGCATGCGCACGAGCCGGAGACGATCTATGTCGTCCCCATCAAGAGCGATGCCGAGCACTATCCGCTCGAGGGCAAGCTGCGCGTCTATCGCAGCCGCAGCGGCGGTAACGAGTGGGAGGCGCTGACCAAGGGGCTGCCGCAGGAGAATTGCTACGTCAACGTGTTGCGCGACGCCATGGCCGTCGATCAGCTCGATGAGTGCGGCGTCTACTTCGGCACCACCGGCGGCCAGGTCTACGCATCGCGCGACGCCGGCGACAGCTGGACGCCCATTGTGCGCGATCTCCCGGCGGTGCTGTCGGTCGAGGTGCAGACGCTGCCATGATCCGCGTCGTCCTCCCATCGCACCTGCGCATGCACGCCGACATCAACGGCGAGGTGAGGCTTGCGGTCGACGGCATCGCGACGCAGCGCTCCGTGCTCGATGCGCTCGAGGCGAGCTATCCGGTCTTGCGCGGGACCATCCGTGACTACGCCACGCAGCGCCGGCGTCCGTTCCTGCGCTTCTTCGCCTGCCAGCGCGATCTGTCGCTACTACCGCCGGACGAACCGCTGCCCGAGCCCGTCGCCACTGGCGCGCAGCCGCTGCTGATCGTGGCGGCCATCGCTGGCGGCTAAAAATTCTAGATGAATACTTATCCCCAGGGGCCGGAGTGCGGGTAGAGTGGCAGGTTTTTCTGGGCGAGCGCGTATAAATATTTGAAATTCAAATATTTTCTCGTTGACAGCGTCACGCTCATCGAATAGGTTTTCTGTACAACGCGACAGGTGCGCCGGCGGCCTTCGGCGCCTCCCTCCCGACAATCCGGATTGCCTCACGCCGGCCATGGCGCTCGACCCCGCAGTCTTGGCGGATATCAAGCATCTCTACTGCGAAACCAAACTCACGCTCGTCGAGATCGGCCGGCGCCACAACCGCTCGCCGGCGTCGATCTCGCAGCTCGCCCGCTTGCACGGATGGCCCATGCGCCGGCCTGGGCAAGGGGCCGCCCAACGCAGGGTGGTGCGGGCACGGCTCGCGGTGAAGCTCTGCAAAACGATAACCGCCAAGCTCGAACAGATGGAGCAGGGAATGAAGAGCGGCGAGCTCGCCTCAGCCGACTTCGAGCGTGACGCCAAGGCGCTCGCCTCGATGATCGGCGGCATGGAGAAGGTGACGGCGACGGTCGAGGATGCAGGCAAAGAGCGACAGCCCAAATCTGCAAGCGCCGGCGCCGACGGCGTCCCGGCCACCGGCGAGGCGGAGCGCCTTCACCGCGAGATTATCGAGCGCTTTGAGCGCATCCAGCGCCGCCGGGACGCTGAGGCGGGACCTAAGTGAGTTCTCTAAGGCCGAGCTTGCCGCCATCCTCGCCGAGTGGCCCCTGTGGGCGCGCACGGATCAGCTTCCGCCACCAGCGACGCCGCGGGGTGATCCTTGGCGCGTGTGGCTCGTCATGGGCGGGCGCGGCGCTGGCAAGACACGCGCCGGCGCCGAATGGGTGCGCGCCAAGGCGCTGGGGCTCGAGCCGTTAGGTGAGGTCGCGGCCTCCCGCATCGCGCTCGTCGGCGAGACCATGGCGGAGGTCCGCCGCGTCATGATCGAAGGTGTGTCGGGCCTGCTCGGCATCCACGGCACCGGCGAGCGCCCGCGCTTCGAGCCCTCGAAGCTGCAACTCGTCTGGCCCTCGGGCGCGATCGCGCAGATGTTCTCGGCCGAGAACCCCGAGGCTTTGCGCGGGCCGCAGTTCGACGCCGCCTGGTGCGACGAGATCGCCAAATGGCGCCGCCCGCAGCGGGCCTGGGACATGCTGCAATTCGGGCTGCGGCTCGGACGGCGGCCGCAAATGGTGGTGACCACGACGCCGCGGCCGATACCGCTGCTAAAGAAGCTCATCGCCGACGCGGCGACGGTGGTCACGCGGGCCGCGACCGCGAGCAACGCAGAGAACGTGGCGCCGACGTTCATCGCCGGCAGCGCGGACGTCAAGTTCAACCCCGACCAGCCGCGCGTCCACGCCGGCAACACTGGTGGTGGGCGATGGACCAGCGGCGGGGGTAGCCCGTCCGGCCGCGTGCGCCTGGCGCAGGCCGACACCGGCATCCGCAATGATGCTGGAGAGGGCGATACGCAAATCGCGCAGGCGCGTGGTGGTCGCACACGAGTTGGTCCTCGGGTTGGAGAAAGTTGGGAGGCAAGTCCCGCGGAGGAGGCACGACTTGCCGTTGCGGAAGGTTGGGCTCAAACACAGATCCAGCGTGTCCGCGTGCTGGATCCTGAGTGGCACCCGACACCCAGCTTCGTCGAAAGTGCTGAGGGAGCGATTGCGCGTGCTGAAGGCGAGGCGCGCGAGGCAGAGGCCCGCTTGGCGGAGCTTACGCGAGATGCGATACCAAACACCAACCCTGAGTGGGGTGTGAATAGGCTAAAGAAAGAGCTTTATAATCACGGATACGTATTTGAGGAGCAGACACGCGCGCCTGGCCGAATGGCTGGCCAACGGGGGCGGCAATCCGCCGTGGGAGTACCTGTGGTTCGTGACGCGCGGGGTGCTCAAAACGGATCGGCGCGCAGAAGCCGAGTGAAGCACGCTAAGGTGGGAGATGGCTCAGGGGAAAGACGATAGCCTCCGCTATAAATTCGAAATTCATCACGAGGGTGTCGTCTACGAGTTTCGGGTGCGCGGCACGAAGCGGTTCATGGCGGAGCGGGATTTTCTCGATTGGCTTATCGGGCACCCGCGCCCCGCGCACGTACCGCCGCGACCCGCGCCGGAACGTCGGTTCGAGCATTACATGCTGACCCGCGAGCAGCTGCAGATCTACGGTGAGTATAGGAAGAACGCGGCGCAGACGTCGGATTGAACTGGGCTTTGCCGGGAAATGAGCCGCCAGCGGTGGAAGAAGCGGATACGCGGTACAGAAGCTCCTCCGGAGTTTTCCTCCTTCTGCCGCGGCATCTTCCTCGCGCTGAAGTACGGCGAGGCCACTTTAGAAGGGGCAGCGGAACGCGCGGCTAAAGAAGCGAGCGGGCAGCAACGGAGCGCGGTAAGGCAATACCTACGCGACGTTGAAGAGAACGAGCACGACCCTGGCGATCTTGAGCGGGCCTGGAAAAAGGCAGCGCTAGAGGGCGGCTATATGGTCGAAGGAAATGCGCGCGACTTCTTTCTCATGGTTGGCAAGAAACTCAAGAAGAGTCCGCCCCGTGAACGCCGCGCGCGGCGGCATGGCTGAAGACTAGAGCAAAACTCCGGAGTTGAGACGCATGCTCTCGCACGCAGCGAGCCTGAGCGCGGCGCGGCACGCCCCGCGCGTGCCCGCACACGAGGTGAAGTTCCTCTCGCTCGACCTCAAAGGCGTGGACACCGACGGCAGCTTCGAGGGCTACGCGAGCCTCTTTCACCGCGAGGACCTCTCGCGCGACATCGTCATGCCCGGCGCCTTCGCGCAAAGCCTGCGCGAGCGCGGGGCTCCCGGCGTCAAGATGCTGTTCCAGCACGACGCCAATCAGCCGATCGGCGTGTGGAGCACGCTCAATGAGGATGCGCGCGGGCTCTACGCGCAAGGGCGCCTCATGCCCGAGGTCGCGAAAGCGCGCGAGGTGCACGCGCTGATGCGCGCGGGCGCGCTCGACGGCCTCTCCATCGGGTTCCGCACTGTCAAAGGCCGCCGCGACCGCGCAACCGGCGTGCGCCGGCTGGAGAAGATCGACCTGTGGGAGATCTCGGTCGTCACGTTTCCGCTGCTTCCCGAGGCGCGCGTCGCCGCCATGAAGGCGCGGCCCTTTAAGGGCTCCCCTCCGACCGAACGCGATTTCGAACGCTGGCTCACGCGGGACGCTGGGCTCACGCGCAAAGAGGCGCGCGCTCTGATGAGCGCGGGTTTTTCCGGCCTCAAGGCCCTGCGGGACGCGGGCCGGGGCGCTGACGAGGAAGCGGAGCTTGCCGCGCAGATGCGGGAAGCGGCGCGCTTCCTCAGGTTGAACCGTTAGCAAGACGAGGAAGATCACATGTCCGAGTTCGAGACCAAGGCCGGTGCCAGCGTCGGCGCCGCCTTCGAAGACTTCATGCGCGCGTTCGAAGCCTTCAAGGATACGAACGACGAGCGCCTCGATGCGCTGGAGCGCCGCTCCGCCGCCGACCCGCTCATCGAGGAGAAGCTCTCCCGCATCGACCGCGCGCTCGATGAGCACCGGCGCACCGTCGACGACCTGGCGCTCAAGGCCGCACGGCCCGCGCTCGGCGGCGCCGCGCCGTGCTCGGGCGTTGCGCTTCAGCACAAAGCCGCGTTCGACGCCTACGTCCGCAAGGGCGAGCCGGGGCGCCTGCGCGAGCTCGAAAGCAAGGCGCTGTCGGTCGGCACCGGCACCGACGGCGGCTATCTCGTCCCCGACGAGGTGGAGCGCGCCGTCAACCGCGCGGTGAAAGACGTCTCCCCCATCCGCGCCATCGCCGGCATCCGCCAGGTGTCGGGCTCCGTCTACAGGAAGCCGTTCGCGGTGACCGGGGCCGAGTCCGGCTGGCCGGCCGAGACCGCGGCGCGACCATCCGCGGCGAACGCCGCCTCCGGCCCCAAGAACGCCGCGCTCTTTGACCGCGCGCTGACCCACGTGCTCGAGATGGAGGGCGGCTACAGCGACGACCCTTACGATCCGGGCGGCCCCACCAACCTCGGCATCACGCTCGCCGTCTACGCCGACTGGAAGGGAGTCGCGCCCGACGCCGCGCTCAAGGAGGAGCTGAAGAGCATCACTCCGGCGACGGCGGGCCAGATCTACGCGGCCCGCTACTGGATGCCCGCCGACTGCGACGACCTCCCGCCCGCGCTCGCCTTCTTCCACTTCGATGCCGCCGTCAACCAAGGCGTGACCGGCGCCATAAGGCTCCTGCAGCAGGCGGTCGGCACCGACGTCGACGGCGAGATGGGGCCGCTCACTCTCAGTGCCGTCGCACGCGCTCCCGTCGCGGTCACTCTGCAGGCCTACGCAGAAGCGCGCCGCGCCCGCTACCGCGCGCTCCCGCACTTCTGGCGCTTCGGGCGCGGCTGGCTTCAGCGCGTCGATACAACGTTGTCGCGTGCGCTCACGATTGCAGCGGAGCGACCGTCCGCACCAGCGCGACCTGCTCCGCCCTCCTCACCACCGCAGAAAGGACCATCTGCCATGACCGACACGACCACAGCGACGCCTGCGCCCCAATCCAAGTGGTGGGGGCAGTCCGTGACCATCTGGGGCGCGCTCATCACCGCGCTGTCGACCGTGCTGCCGGCGCTCGGGCCCGCGCTCGGCATCGACATCACCACCGATCTCGTGCGCGAGCTCGGCGGTGAGGTCGTGCAGACGATCCAAGCTGTCGGCGGCCTGATCGGCACAATTCTGACGATCTACGGCCGCGCGCGCGCCACGCAGCCGCTCGTGCAACGCGAGATGACCGTGAAATTCTGAGTGCGCACTTGCGGCAAACGCATTCACGTCGAGTTCAGGCGCCCCTCGCTAGAGAGGCGCGATGCTGTCGTCTGAGATTGCCCTCCCGCGAATCATTGCCACTGCCGCTGCGTTCGTGCTTGCCGCCGCCGCCGTTGCCTCCGCTCCTGCGCGCGCCGGGGCCTGCTACCCGGATTGGTCGGATGCGGCCCCAATCGTGAAAAAGGAGGGCTTGAGCACGATCGAGGCGCTCGCCAAGACGGCGAAGGCCAAGCTTTCCGGCGATATCGTAAAGACGACGCTGTGCGAGGAAGGCGGCGGCTTCGTCTATCGCCTGTTGATCCGCGAGCCCGCGGGGCGCCTCGTCAACCGCACGGTCGATGCCCGCGTGCCCTTCCCGCCCTAGTCCGGCCACTGCGCTCCGCGTTATGCTTGCCTCCGTCGCAGCCAACGACAGGAGGAGCGCATGGCCTACACGGACGGGTTCATCGTCCCGGTGCCGAAGAAAAAGCTGCCGGCCTACCGGCGCATGGCCCAGAAGGCGGGCAAGATCTGGAAGGAGCACGGCGCGCTCGCATTCCGGGAGTGCGTGGCCGACGACGTCAAGGTCGGAAAACGCACCTCCTTCCCGCGCAGCGTGAAGCTCAAGCGCGGCGAGACGGTCCTCTTCTCTTATATCGTGTTCAAGTCCCGGGCCGACCGCGACCGCGTCAACGCCAAGGTGATCGCCGACCCGCGGTTCACCAAGATGATCGAGACGGAGGACATGCCGTTCGACGGCAAGCGCATGATTTACGGGGGCTTTGAGGTGATCGTCGACCTCTAGCGCTAGGATGATGCGGGCCACCTCGCTATATAGTCTGAGCAGAGTCGAGGTCAGGGGAGCGAGGGGAACGTGCGTGTCCTTGTCGTTGAGGATGACAAAGATCTGAACCGGCAGCTGGTGACCGCGCTGTCGGATGCGGGCTATGCCGTCGATAACGCGCTTGACGGCGAGGAGGGCTACTTCCTCGGCGACACCGAGCCCTACGACGTCGTCATCCTCGACATCGGCCTGCCGAAGATGGACGGCATCTCCATCCTCGAGCAGTGGCGCCGCGCCGACCGTAAGATGCCGGTCATCATCTTGACCGCGCGCGACCGCTGGAGCGACAAGGTCGCTGGCATGGATGCGGGCGCCGACGACTATCTCGCCAAGCCCTTCCACATGGAGGAGCTCTTGGCGCGCGTGCGCGCACAGATGCGCCGCGCCTCCGGCCACGCCAAGAGCGAGATCGAGTGCGGGCCTTTGCGCCTCGACACCAAGAGCGCGCGCGTCACCTGCGACGGCCAGCAGATCAAGCTCACCTCGCACGAGTACCGGCTGCTCGCCTACCTCATGCACCACAACGGCCGCGTCGTCTCGCGCACCGAGCTCGTCGAGCACCTCTACGAGCAGGACTTCGACCGCGACAGCAACACCATCGAGGTGTTCATCGGCCGGCTGCGCAAGAAAATCCCCGTCGACCTCATCGAGACCGTGCGCGGACTCGGCTATCGCTTGAGCGAGAAGCCCCAGGCGTAACGCCCATGCGATTCAACTCGCTTGCGTTCCGGCTGTTCACCACCGCTGCGGCGTGGACGCTTCTGGTGCTGCCGATCGCCGGCTTCATCATCTACGGTCTCTACCGCGACGACGTGCAGGCGAGCTTCGACGGGCAGCTGCAGAAGCTCGTCAACGCCATCACTGTCGACAGCATGGGCAACGCGCAGGGACCGCCGTCGCCGCCCGCCAACCTCTACGAGCCGCTGTTCGAGGTGACGCATTCGGGCTGGTACTGGCAGATCACGCCGCTCGATGATCCCGGCGCCCGCCGGCTCGTCTCCGGCTCGCTCGCCACCGCGACCCTGCCGTCTCCCACCGCTAAAGGCGTGGCGCCCGATGCATCGGGCGCCCGCTGGCTGGACGCCAAAGGCCCCGCCGGCGAGCCCTTGCGCCTCGTGGAGGTGATCGACACGCTGGGGCACGAGCCCGACAAGCCGCGCTACTCGATCATCGTCGCCGGTCCCGCCGACTGGCTCGACCACCTCGTCGCCCACTTCCGCTACCGCCTGACGACCGCGCTCGCGCTCGCCGGCATCGGGCTCGTCGCCGTCACCCTGTTCCAGGTCCGCTTCGGCCTCTTGCCGCTGCGCCAGATCGAGAGCGGGCTCGCCGCCATCCGCTCCGGCACCAAGACGACGCTCGAGGGCGATCTTCCCGCCGAGATCGAGCCGCTGCAGACCGAGCTCAACGCGCTCATTCACTCCAACCAGCAGATCATCGAGCGCGCGCGCACCCAGGTCGGCAACCTCGCGCACGCCTTGAAGACGCCGCTCGCCGTCATCACCAACGAGGCGCGCGGCGATAGGACCGGGCTCGGCAAGAAGGTCGCCGAGCAGGCGCAGGTCATGAGCTCCTCGATCACGCGCTACCTCGACCGCGCGCGCATGGCCGCGCGCGCCAGCGTCGCCGGCGGCGTCACCCCGGTCGCTCCCGTGGTCGAGCCGCTGGTGCGCACGCTTTCTCGCATCCACCAGGACAAGAAGGTCGAGATCGCCGTCGCCTGCCCGCCGGACGCACGCTTCCAAGGCGAGCGGCAGGACCTCGAGGAGATGCTCGGCAACCTGCTCGACAACGCCTGCAAGTGGGCGCGCCGCAGCGTCACACTCAACGTGGACGTCTCGCCCGAGACCGCGCGTACGGCGACGACGGGCCGCACGCGGCGCGGCAAGCGCCTCTCCATCACCGTTGCCGATGACGGGCCGGGGCTGACCGACGATCAGCGCGCGCGAATCGGCAAGCGGGGTATGCGCCTCGACGAGACGAAGCCCGGCTCGGGCCTCGGGCTATCGATCGTCATGGATCTGGCGCAGTCCTATCGCGGAAGTTGTGAGCTTGCACGCGCGCCCAAGGGCGGCCTGGCCGTGCACCTGGAGCTGCCCGCGGCCTGACCTGCAGCATCGATGCCACGCTGGCGTGATTCGCCGCACAATGGTCGGCATTCCGCCTTGAGTGCTGCACATTCCTTGGCTAGTCGGCTACACTGTGACGTGAAGTATCGAGCGCCGCGCCTCAAGCGGCGGATACGCTCAGTCGGGGGATAGATGCTCATGCGCCACGCGCGCATCACCGCCATCGCCGTTCTGCCGATCCTCCTCGCGGGCTGCGGGCCCGACGGCCCGAGCAACGCCGACACCGGCTTGGTCGTCGGCGCCGTCACCGGCGGCATCCTCGGCAACCAGATCGGCAAGGGCTCGGGCAACGTGCTCGCCACCATGGCGGGCGTGGTCGTCGGCGGCATCGTCGGCAGCGAGATCGGCCGCCGCATGGACGAGCATGACCGCATGTACGCCCAGCAGTCGGAGTACTCTGCGCTCGAGGACGGCGAATCGGATCGTCCGCGGCACTGGCGCAATCCCGACAACGGCCATTACGGCGACGTGGTCCCGGGCCGGCCCTACAAGCGTGGCGGCCTCGATTGCCGCGACTATACGCACACCGTCTATATCGACGGCCGTCCGGAGACGATGCGCGGCACCGCCTGCCGCAATCCCGACGGCACCTGGCACAGCGTCGCTTAAGGCGCCCCTTCTCCAAAGCCCGATTTTGCTTAACCGCGGCGCCCCGCGGCACAACGGCTTGCTTCCCGCGCAAGGCTTGTCAGCCAACCCACCGCGCCCTATTCCAGCCTGACGGCGGGGCTCGGATGGCGCGATGCTTCTTTGGATTGGGTTTGCGGTTCTGGCGGCCGCCGTCACCTGGGCGGTGACGCGGCCGTTGCTCGCACGTTCGAATAGCGCCGCGCCCGCGCCCGACAGCGAGCTCGCCGTCTATCGTGACCAGCTCGCCGAGATCGAAAGCGAGCGCGCGCAGGGGCTGATCCAGGGCTCCGAAGCCGAGGCCGCCCGCGTCGAGGTCGCGCGCCGGCTGATCCGTACCGCCGAGGAGCACGCGCGTCTCGAGGCGCCGCCCCCAAGCGAGGCATCGCGCCTGCGCCAAGCGGCGGTCTACGCCGCTGCCGCCATCCCCATCGCCGCCATTGCGGTCTACCTCGCGGTCGGCTCGCCGTCGCTGCCTGGGCGCCCCTACGCCTCCCGCTTGAACGAGCCGGTGGAGCAAGCCACCGCCGCCGATCTCGTCGCCAAGGTCGAGGCGCATCTGCGCCAGAACCCGGATGACGGCCGCGGCTGGGACGTGCTCGCGCCCGTCTACCTGCGTATGGGCGAGTTCCAGCAGGCGAGCGACGCTTACGAGCGCGCCATGCGCTTGCTGGGCGAATCGCCAAGCCGTCTCGCCGGTTTCGCCCGCTCGAGCATCATGGCCGAGAACGGCATCGTCAACGAGCCGGCACGGCGCGCGTACGCCAAGCTGCTCAGCGCCGATCCGCAGGCGATCGAGCCGCAGGTATGGCTCGCAATCGCCAAGGAGCAGGACGGTGACCTTGCCGCCGCGGCTGCCGAGTACCGCCGCTTGCTCGCCTCGGAACAGACCAAAGACCCGTGGCGGCAACTGCTCGATGAGCGCTTGAAGGTCACCACCGCGAAGCTCAGCGGCGAGCCCGAGCCGCAAGCGGCCGCGCCCGCTGCCGGCGATGTGGCGGCGATGAGCCCCGAGGCGCAGCAGAAATTCATCGACAGCATGGTCGCGGGCCTCGCCGCGCGCCTCAAGCAGGACGGCAAGGACCTCGCGGGCTGGATGCAGCTCGTGCGCGCCTATACGGTGCTGGGGAAGAAGCGGGAGGCCGCGGCGGCGCTGAGCGATGCGCGCGCCTCGTTCGCCGGTGACGAAAAGTCGTTGGCGCAATTGCAGGAGCTGGCGCAGAGCTTGGGGCTCGGCTCGTGAGCGGCGCCGCCAGGGAGAGAGAATGACGCGCAAGCAAAGACGGGGAGTTCTGATCGGCGTCTGCCTTGCGGTGCTGATGACCGCTGTCGGGCTCGTGCTGTTTGCCCTGCGCGACTCCATCGTGTTCTTCCACACGCCGAGCGATATCGCCGAGAAGCCGGTCGCGCCCGGGCAGCGCTTCCGCTTGGGCGGGCTCGTCGCCGCCGGCTCGGTGAAGCGCGGCGAGGGCGCCAAGGTCGACTTTATCGTCACCGACACGCTGAAGGAGATCCCGGTTACGTACGAGGGCGTGCTGCCCGACCTCTTCCGCGAGGGCCAGGGCGTGGTGGCGGAGGGCAAGCTCGCGCCCGACGGGCACTTCGTCGCCGATACGGTGCTGGCGAAGCACGACGAGACCTATATGCCGCCGGAGGTCGCCAAGGCCCTGCAGGCGAAGGGCGTGAAGCTCGGCACGGGCGCGACTCATCCTGCGGGGGCCGTCACCCAATGATCGTCGAGCTGGGGCATTTCGCGCTGGTGCTGGCGCTGCTGGTGGCCGTCTTCCAGATGGTGGTGCCGGCGTGGGGCGCTCATGTACGCGACCGCGAGCTCATGGCCACTGCCGAGCCCGCCGCGCTGTGCCAGCTCGGTCTCCTGATGGTCGCCTTCCTCACCCTCATCAACGCGCACGTCTCGTCGGATTTCTCAGTCGCCAACGTGGTGGCGAACTCGCATTCGACGAAGCCGCTCCTCTATCGCATCTCCGGCGTGTGGGGGAACCACGAGGGCTCGATGGTGCTGTGGGTGCTGATCCTCGCGCTGTTCGGCGCCGCCGTCGCCGCCTTCGGGCGCAACCTGCCGGCAACGCTCAAGGCCAACGTGCTCGCCGTTCAGGCTTCGATCGCGGTCGCCTTCTGCCTCTTTATTCTGCTCACCTCCAACCCCTTCCTGCGCATCGACCCGCCGCCCGCCGACGGTAACGGGTTGAACCCCATCCTGCAGGACCCCGCGCTCGCCTTTCACCCGCCGTTTCTCTACACGGGCTACGTCGGCTTCTCGATTGCCTACTCCTTCGCCATCGCCGCGCTCCTCGAAGGCCGCCTCGATGCCGCGTGGGCGCGCTGGGTGCGGCCGTGGACGCTCGCCGCGTGGATGTGCCTGACCATTGGCATCGCCATGGGCTCCTGGTGGGCTTACTACGAGCTCGGCTGGGGCGGCTTCTGGTTCTGGGACCCAGTCGAGAACGCCTCGCTCATGCCATGGCTCGCCGGCACCGCGCTCCTGCACTCCGCGCTCGTCATGGAGAAGCGCGACGCGCTCAAGGTGTGGACCATCCTGCTCGCGATCTTGACCTTCTCGCTGTCGCTGATGGGCACCTTCCTCGTGCGCTCGGGCGTCTTGACCTCGGTGCACGCGTTCGCCGTCGATCCGCGCCGCGGCGTATTCATCCTCGCCATCCTCACGCTCTTCACCGGCGGCGGGCTCGCCCTCTATGCCTGGCGCGCGCGCGATTTGCGCCAGGGGGGCCTCTTTGCGCCCATCAGTCGGGAGGGCAGCCTCGTCCTCAACAACATCCTGCTGACGACCGCCTGCGCCACCGTGCTCATCGGCACGCTCTACCCGCTGCTGCTCGAGGCGCTCACCGGCGCGAAGATCTCGGTCGGGCCCCCCTATTTCAACCTGACCTTCGGGCCCCTCATGGTGCCGCTGCTGCTCGCGCTGCCGTTCGGGCCGTTCCTCGCGTGGAAGCGCGGCGATCTCCTGGGCGCCGCGCAGCGGTTGATGTTTGCCGCGCTGCTTGCGGTCGTCGCCCTCGCGATTGCGCTGGCAGGGCTCTATCGCGGGCCCATCCTCGCGCCGTTCGGCCTCGCCCTCGGCGTGTTCGTGATGGCGGGTGCGGTCTCCGACCTCGCCTGTCGCGCGCGCCTCGGCGCGGTGCCGCTCGACGAGGTCTGGCGGCGCCTGAAGGGACAGCCCCGCTCCGCCTTCGGCACGGCGCTCGCGCACTTCGGCGCCGGCCTGGTGGTCATCGGCATCGTCGCGACCAGCGCCTACCGCGAGGAGCGCATCCTCGTCATGAAACCGGGCGAGGAGGCGAAGATTGCCGGCTACACGCTCACCTTCCGCGGCGTGGCGCCGGCGACGGGGCCCAACTACCGCGAGACGGTCGGGCTGTTCGACGTCGCCCGTTCCGGAGCGGCGATCACGCGGCTCGAGCCGTCGAAGCGGCTCTACGACATGCCCCCGCAACCGACCACGGAAGCCGGCATCCACGCCGCCTGGCGCGGCGATCTCTACGTCGTGCTGGGAGACGCGCAGGTGCAGGGCGGCTATGCGGTGCGCATCTACTTCAATCCGCTGGTGCGCTGCATTTGGCTCGGCGCGCTCATCATGTTCTTGGCCGGCGCGATGTCGCTGAGCGACCGCCGCCTGCGCGTCGGCGCGCCGGGACGCGCGCGCCGCCTTCCCGCCGCGGCGCCAGCCGAATGACGCGGCTTCGTCCACGTGCCGGGCTCTGCGCGGTGCTCGCAGCGTTCATTCTCGTGTGCGGACCCGCGCTCGCGGTCGAGCCCGACGAGATCCTGCCCGACGCCAAGCTCGAAGCACGCGCGCGCGCGATCTCCGCCGGCCTGCGCTGCCTCGTGTGCCAGAACCAGTCGATCGACGACAGCAATGCGCCGCTGGCGCGCGATTTGCGCCTGTTGGTGCGCGAGCGGCTCAAGGCCGGCGACAGCGACGCGCAAGTGATGCAGTTCGTCGAGGACCGCTACGGCGAGTTCGTGCTCCTGCGCCCCGCGCTCAACGCGCACACGGTGCTGTTGTGGCTCGCGCCGATTGTAGTGCTGCTGGCGGCGATCTTCGTGGGCGCACGAGCGCTCACAGCGCGGCGGCCGCGTCCGGCGGAAACGCCAGCGCTCACGGCCGCCGAGGAGGAGAAGCTGCGCGCGCTGCTGTCTCCGGAAAACGAAAAAAAGAGCGACTAGCGCGGGGCGGTCGCGATCGCCTCGCCGCCCTTTGCGGGGATTTTTCCGGTCACGACCTCACTTGTTCCGAGTAGCGTCTGCAAGAGCGATCGCGTCGCGAGCCCCGTCACCGTCATCTCGGAGGCGCGCTCGAACCCTTCGATGGCGGTCCGCGTCTCCGCGCTCAGGGTCCCATCCGGCGCGCCCTTGTAAAGGCCCTTCGCCGCGAGGCGCTCCTGCAGCACGCGGACGTCGTGGCGGGTAAGCAGGGTGTCGGCCGCACGCAGCGCATCGAGCGAGGCGGCGAACGCGAGCGAGTTGACTCCGGTGTTGGCGACATCGTCCGACTTGAAGCGGTGCACCACCTCGCCGTTGAGCATGATCACCTTCGACTGCACGTAGGTGCCGACGTTGATGCCGACGACCTCGGGTCCGTCGGGCCCATCGACGAGCAGCGGCGAGCCGGAGGAGGCGCCGCCGGTGTCGCAGGTGTGCAAGAGGAGCTGGTCGGGATTGTTGAAGTCGCGGCGGATGGTGCTCCACTCCGCATCCTCGAAGTTGCGTTTGACCGCGCAGCCGGACTCGAACATCGGCTGCCACTTCGGCAGATCGCGGTGGTAGGCGACGTTATAGACGCGGCCCGCTTTGGCGAGGCGCATCACCTCCTCGACCGGCTTGCGGCTGAGCTTCAGTGAGCCGCCCTTGCACACCGGGCGCTCGAGGCGAACGAGCGCCCAGTCGCGCGTCGCATCGATGGGCGGATGCACGTTTAGGCGCGTCGATCCGGCGATCACGTTGGTCTCGGGCGCACCCTCCGCCGTGCCGGCGATGTGCGTCGCCGTATGCGAGCCATGCAACTTGAGGAGCAGGTCGGTGAGGCGCAGGGGGGGCACGTCGCTCGTGCGATAGAGGCAGTGCGCGGCCGTCGCCACGATGTCGCGCGCCACGCAAAAGGCGGTGCAGACCGAGTGCGAGCGGGGGTCGTGCAGCACGCCGATCTTGTCGCCCACTCCCCGCAGCGACTCCGGGAGCGGCACCCGCTCGTCGCTGCCGAAGACGGCCGCGGCGGCTGGGTGGCTTAGGCTCGGCCCGAGCACGGCTAAGGCCGCGACCGTTCCAAAAAGGTACAGCGACGCGGCCGCGCGAAGCGTCGATTTCCGGCTCATGCAGGCGTTCCCCCCGACATGGTCAACGACCCCTTTATTACTAACTGTTAAGGCAATCGAAAGGCTTCCGTAATGCCAATTTCGCTACCCGGTTGAGCACATCGAAAAACCTGCCTCGCAGAATGGAGGTTCTTGCGCATGCTCTCCCACCCCAGGTCGCCTGAGGACGTAGCAAAGACCGGGCCAGCCGCCTCTCACGCCCGGGACTGGCGGCGCCTCGCCGCCGCCATCGTTCTCGGCGCCGGCTTGATGGCGCTTGGCGTGGCCGATCGGTCCACCCCCGCCGTTGCCCAGCTCAAGGTCGGCACTCCGGCCGAGACCATGTCGTTTGCCGACATCGTCGATCGCGTGAAGCCGGCGGTGGTCAGCGTCTCGACCACCAACGAGGTGCCGAAGGTTGCCGACAACAAGCGCTCGCAGCGGCCCTTCGAGGGCATCCCGGGCCTGCCCGAGGACCACCCGCTGAACGAGCTCTTCAAGAACCTCCCCGGCGCCCAGCCCCAGCAGCAGCGTCCGCGCCAGGCGGCCGGCTCCGGCTTCGTCATCACTCCTGACGGCTACATCGTCACCAACCGCCACGTCGTCGACGGCGCCACCAAGGTGAAGGTGAGCTTCGACAATCAGGAAGAGTACGACGCCACCATCAAGGGCACGGACGAGCGCACCGACTTGGCGCTGCTCAAGATCGACCCGAAGAAGCCGCTCACCACCGTCAAGTTCGCGGACAAGACCCCGCGCGTCGGCGACTGGGTGCTGGCGGTCGGCAATCCGTTCGGCCTCGGCGGCACGGTCACGGCCGGCATCGTCTCCGCGCTCGCGCGCAACATCGGCGGCCCCTACGACTACATGCAGATCGACGCGGCCGTGAACCACGGCAACTCCGGCGGTCCCTCCATCAACTTGGAAGGCGACGTCGTCGGCGTGAACACGGCGATCTACAGCCCCACGGGCGGCAACGTCGGCATCGCGTTCGCGGTCCCGTCCGACACCGTCAAGCGGGTCGTGGAGCAGCTGGAGAAGGGCGGCGCGGTGAGCCGCGGCTGGCTCGGCGTGAAGATCCAGGACGTTGATAAGGATCTCGCCGGCAACCTCGGCCTCAAGGAGCCGCATGGCGCCATCATCAGCGAGGTGCTGGCGGATGGTCCGGCGGCGGCCGCGGGTCTCAAGGTCGAGGATGCGATCATTCAGGTCGACACCAAGAAGATCGACGACAGCCGCGACCTTGCTCGCACCATCGCCGACCTTCCGGCCAAGTCCACGGTCGACGTCAAGATCTGGCGGAACAAGAACGAGCAGACCGTGAAGGTCAAGCTCGGCACCTATCCCAACAAGGACGAGGCTGCCGAGAACAGCACCGAGCCCGAGGAAAAGCCGGATGACACCAGCTCGACCGTCGACTTGAAGCAGCTCGGCATCACGCTGAAGCCGGCGACGGCAGGCAAAGAGGGCGTCGTCATCTCCGAGGTCGATCCCAACTCGGATGCCGCCCAGAAGGGACTGCGCGAAGGCGACGTCATCCTCAAGGCCGCGGGCCAGAACGTCACCTCTCCGCAGGACGTGGTCAACGCCGTGAAGAAGACCAAGGACGACGGCCTGTCCGCCGTGATGTTCCACATCAAGAAGGGCGGCGAGCAGACGGTCCTGGTGGCTGTGCCGATCGGCAAGGGCTGAGCCCTCAAGGCCGGCTAGGTTAAAGTAAAGCGGCTCGCTTTCTCGTTGGAGAGGGCGGGCCGCCTCGACGTTTAGGGCCTCCCCGGGCACAATGCGATTCGGGGTCGTGCTCGAGAGAAGCGGTGCTGCGATGCGGGTGCTGGTAGTCGAAGACGACAAGGAAACCGCGCACTTCCTGCAGAAGGCGCTGAAGGAGAGCGGGCATGCCGCCGATCTCGCCGGCGACGGCGAGACGGGGCTGACGCTGGCCGAGGAGGGAGTCTACGACGTCCTCATCGTCGACCGCATGCTGCCGCGCCTCGACGGGCTCACCATGATCAAGGAGCTGCGCGGCAAGGGCGTGCGCACACCCGTGCTGATCTTGTCCGCGCTGGGCGAGGTCGATGACCGTGTCAAGGGCCTGCGCGCGGGCGGCGACGACTACCTGACGAAGCCTTATGCCTACTCCGAGCTGCTCGCGCGTGTGGAGGCGCTGGCGCGGCGTGCGGTGCCCGAGGAGCAGGAGACGCGCTATATGGTGGGCGGCCTCGTTCTCGACCGCTTGTCGCACCGCGTGACGCGCGACGGCGAACCGATCCAGCTGCAGCCGCGCGAGTACCGGCTGCTCGAATACTTGATGAAGCACGCCGGCCAAGTGGTGACGCGCACCATGCTGTTGGAGCACGTGTGGGACTACCACTTCGATCCGCAGACCAACGTCATCGACGTGCACGTTTCCCGCTTGCGGGCCAAGATCGACAAGAACTTCGACAAGCCTCTTCTGCACACCGTGCGCGGGGCCGGATACACGATCCGCGATGGACCTGTCTAGCCTGATCCGCCGCGCGATCTCGACCAGCGCCTTCCGCGCCGCCGCGGTTGCGGTCGCGGCCTATCTTGTTTGCGCCGGCCTCGTGGTCGGGCTGCTGTTGTGGCAGACCAACCGCATTCTCACCGATCAGGTGCTGGCGACGCTCGGCTCGGAGGCCGAGCTGTTGCGCACCGAGGCGCTGCGCGGCGGCGATCCCGCGCTCGTGCGCGCCGTGGAAGCGCGCAGCTTGCCCGGCAGCGCGGGCCTCTATTTCCTCGCCGACGCGTCCGGGACCAAGCTCGCCGGCAACCTCGATCGCATGCCGGCCGAGATCGGCGCGGCGGGCGGCGTGTTCCGCTATGCGCCCGACGGCGCGGGGGAGGCCCACCTCGGCGTCGCCATCCCGGTCGAGCTCGGTTCCGGTCTGCACCTCATCGTCGGGCGCGACGTGGAGGCGCAGCGCCGCCTCGCCCATGAGATGCGCACGCTGTACTTCCTCGCGCTCGGCTTCCTGTCGCTCACCGGCCTCCTTGCCGGCCTCGTCATGAGCCGGCTGACGCTGAAGCGCATCGAGACGATCAACGTCGCCACGCGCTCCATCATGAATGGAGACTTGTCGCGGCGCATGGCGATCGTCGGCACCGGCGACGAGTTCGACGTGCTGTCGATGAACCTCAACGCTATGCTCGACCGCATCGAGGCCTTGATGAGCGGCCTGCGCGAGGTCTCCGACAACATCGCCCACGATTTGAAGACGCCGCTCTCGCGCCTGCGCATCTCGGCGGAGTCGGCGCTGATGGACCCGCGCGGGGCGGAAGCCTACCGGGAAGGGCTGGAGCACACCATCGAGAAGGCGGACGAGCTCATCAAGACCTTCAACGCGCTCCTGCTCGTGGCCCGGCTCGAGGCGGGAGTTTTGGAGGAGAACGCCGAGACCTTCGATGCCGGCCGGCTCGTGCGCGATTTCGCCGAGCTCTACGAGCCGGTCGCCGAGGAGCGCGGCATGAAGCTCGCGCTCGACGTCTCCGAGGGCATCCCCATCACGGCCAACCGCCAGCTCGTGGGGCAGGCGGTCGCCAACCTCATCGACAATGCCATCAAGTATTCGGCCAAGGCGAAGGAGCGGACGATCGCCATCACGCTTGCCGCGGATGCAGGCGGGATCGAGATCGCCGTTGCCGATCACGGGCCGGGAATAGCGCCCCAAGACCGCGAGCGCGTCCTGAAGCGCTTCGTGCGCCTGGAGAAGAGCCGCACCGAGCCGGGCACCGGGCTCGGCTTGAGCCTTGTGCAGGCGGTCGCGCGATTGCATGGTGGAATGGTGCGGCTCGAGGACAACGCGCCGGGCCTGCGCGTGGTGCTGCGCATCCCGAAGCGGCCGGGCGATCGCTAACCCGAAAAGAGGCGGCGGCGTGGGCGATGGCGACTGAAGCAGGCATTTCCAAATCCCTCGCCGCCAGCATCGCGGAGGCGCCCTTGGCGCGCCCCGACGGCCGCGGCGCGGAAGCGATCGCAAGCTTGCGCGAACGGGCGCGCTCCGACCCGGCGCTCTCCGCGCTCGCCGAGGCGCTCGACCGGCCGCGGGTGGCCGAGCTCTTGACCGCCATCTACAGCGGCTCCCTCCACTTGAGCGGTCTCATCGATCGCGACGCGGTGCGCTTGCAGCGCCTCTTCGCCAGCGCCCCCGCCGTGCGTCTTGAGGAGCTGCGCGCCGAGCTTGCGGCTGAGCTGCAAAAAGCCAGTGTGCGAGCAGACGCCATGCGTGCGCTGCGCCTGTTCAAGGCCGAGGTGGCGCTTTTGACGGCGCTCGCCGACCTCGGCGGCGTGTGGCCGGTGATGACCGTCACGGCCGCGCTGACGCAATGCGCCGATGCGGCCGTCGAGGGCGCCGTCCGCTTCCTGTTCCGCGAGGCGGCTGCACGCGGCCAATGGTGGGCCGAGGGGCAAAGGCGCGTGCAAACGTCGGGCTATATCGTCATAGCGATGGGCAAGGGCGGGGCGGGCGAGCTCAACTACTCGAGCGACGTCGACCTCATCGTGTTCTACGATCCTGAGCGTGCTCGCCTCGCTCCCGACGTTGAGGCGCAAGGCTTTTTCGTGCGGCTGACGCGCGATCTCGTGCAGGTTCTCTCCGAGCGCACGGGCGACGGCTACGTCTTTCGCACGGATTTGCGCTTGCGCCCCGATCCCGGCGCCACCCAGCTCGCGCTGTCGACCGACACTGCGCTCATCTATTACGAAAGCGTTGGCCAGAACTGGGAGCGCGCCGCCCTCATCAAGGCACGCCCCTGCGCCGGCGATCTCGAGGCCGGGCGTCAGCTCATCGAGGAGCTATCGCCCTTCATCTGGCGCAAGTACCTCGACTTTGCCGCCATCGCAGACGTGCACGCGATGAAGCGGCAGATCCACGCCTACCGCGGCTTCGGCCACATCGCGGTCGCCGGCCATAACATCAAGCTCGGGCGCGGCGGCATCCGCGAGATCGAGTTCTTCGTGCAGACGCAGCAGTTGATCGCTGGCGGGCGCCAGCCGGACCTGCGCGTGCCGCAGACGCTCGCCGCGCTGCGCGCGCTCGCCGTGCGCGGCTGGATCAAGGAGCAGGTCGCGCTCGATCTCGCGCAGGCCTACCTCTTCCTGCGCCGCATCGAGCACAGACTACAGATGGTCGCCGACGAGCAGACCCACGTGATCCCCGACGACCCCGAGCGGCTGTTGAGCTTTGCGCTCTTCTGCGGGTACCCGGATGTGGAGACGTTCGCGCGCGAGCTCACGCGGCAGCTGGAGACAGTGCAGCGCCATTACGTGGCCCTGTTTGAGGACAGCCCGGAGCTGACAGCCGGCGGGGTCAACATGGTGTTTGCGGGCGAGCAGGACGATCCCGGCACCGTCGCCGCGCTGAAGGACTTGGGATACGAACGTCCCGAGCAGGTGCTCGAAACCGTGCGCGGCTGGCACCATGGGCGCTACCCGGCGGTGCGCTCGCCGCGGGCGCGCGAACGGCTGACCGAGGTGCAGCCGCTGCTCATCACTGCGCTCGCCGACACCACCGACCCCGATCGGGCGCTCGCAACGTTCGACCGCTTCGTATCCGAGCTGCCGTCGGGCGTGCAGCTCTTCTCTCTTTTGCGGGCGAACCCCGGGCTGTTGCGGTTGCTCGCCAACATCATGGGCACCGCTCCGCGGCTTGCCCGCATCCTCTCCCGGCGCCGCCGTCTGCTCGATGCCGTGATCGATCCGCGCGTTCTCGGCACCCTGCCGACGCGCGAGGAGCTCGACCGCCTGATCGAAGCCGAGATCGGCTCCGGCACCCACGACATGCAATACGTGCTCGACCGCGCGCGCGTCGTCGGCAGCGAGCAGCAATTCCTAATCGGCGTGCGCGTGCTTTCGGGTGCCATCAAGGCCAATCAGGCGGGCGGAGCCTACGCGCTCTTAGCCGAACGCTTGATCGACCATCTCAAGGCGGCATCCGAGCGCGAGCTTGAGCGCGCGCACGGGCGCGTTCGCGGCGGCGGTGCGGTGGTGATCGCCATGGGCAAGCTCGGCGGCCGCGAGATGACGGCCGCGTCCGACCTCGATTTGATCCTGGTCTATGACTTCGATCCCGCGGTGCCCCAGTCGGACGGCAGCCGCCCCTTGGCGCCGACCCATTACTACGCGCGCCTGACGCAGCGGCTCATCAGCGCGTTGTCGTCGGCAACCGCCGAGGGCACGCTCTATGAGGTCGACATGCGCCTGCGGCCGTCGGGGCAGAAGGGGCCAGTGGCCACGCAGCTTTCGAGCTTCGTGGAGTATCAGGCCAAGGAGGCCTGGACGTGGGAGCACCTGGCGCTCACACGCGCACGCATCATCGCCGGCCCGCCACTCTTGCGCGCGCGCGTCGAGGCGGCGATCCGCCAGGCGCTGGTAAAGCCGCGCGATCCTCAAAAGCTCACGGCGGATGTGCGCGACATGCGCGCGCGCATCGCCAAGGAGAAGGGCACCGACGGCATCTGGGACCTAAAGCAGGTGCGGGGCGGGCTCGTGGACCTCGAGTTCATCGCCCAGTACCTGCAACTCAAACATGCGGCCACCCGCCCCGAGGTGCTCGATCAGAACACGGTCGAGGCCTATCGCAAGCTGCGCGAGGCGCGCCTGCTGGCGCCGGAGCACGCCGAGGTCCTGATCGCGGCGACCCGGCTCATGCACGATTTGACGCAGATCTTGCGCCTCTGCCTCGAGGGGTCCTTCGACCCGGCGACGGCCCCATCGGGCCTTAAGGAGCTCTTAGCCAACGCGGGCGATGCCGAGAGCTTTGCCGAGCTCGAGGACCGCCTGCGGTCGACCCTTTCCCGGGTGGCCGGGCTTTTCAACGACATTATCGCCTGATGGCGCGGGACGGGCGCCGACGGATTTGGCGCGGCTGCGCCGTTCCCCCGGGTAAATCGGCGGCGGAAGGCCTCATTCCCGAAGGCACCGTCTGGGCTCGTAGAATGGCCACATCCCACGCTAGAGTGGAAGGCGAACGCATTCGATGGCCATATCGAGGCAGATGGTGGCGGCAAAACGGGTGGTCCCAGGCCCGCCGGGAGGCTCCGCAGGGCCGGAAAAAAGGGAGGACGCCACTTTGGTGGCGGCCGCCGCGAACGGCGACGCCGGAGCGTTCCGGTCGCTCGTCGATCGGCACCTATCGGGCGTGCTAGCGGTGGCGCGGCGGATGCTGCGCGACGACGCGGAGGCCGAGGACGTGGCGCAGGAAGCCCTGCTGCGGCTGTGGCGCTCCGCCGACGCCCTCGAGGTCGGCCCGCAGGGCTTGCGGCCATGGCTGCGACGGGTGGTGTCGAACCTGTGCGTTGATCGGATGCGGTCCGGGCGCCGCCTCACGGTGGTGGAGGAGGTTCCCGACCGCGCGGAGCCCGCCACCCAGTTGACCGAGATGGAGGCCCGCGACGTCAGTCACCGGGTCGACGCGGCCTTGAAGGAGTTGCCCGACCGGCAGCGCATGGCGCTGACCTTGTTCCATTACGAAGGCCTGAGCCAGGTGGAGGTCGGGCGCATCATGGGCATTTCGGATGAAGCGGTGGAATCGCTGCTCGCCCGCGCCCGTAGGAATTTGAAAGGAGCCTTGCGCGAGGAATGGCGCGAGCTGCTTGCCGACGATGAGCCTATGTGAAGCGGCACGGACCGGTGAGCGACATCGAGCGTAAGAGAAAGAACGAGAAGAAGACGATGACGACGAACAAACGGGCAGAGGACAGGCGGGCGCTGGAGCGCCTCCTCGAGGTTCATGGCGCCGATCGGACGCGGTGGCCGGCGCGCGAGCGTTTGCGCTTCGCGAGCCTGGTTGCCGAGGATGATGCTGCTCGGCGCCTCGTGGCCGAGGCCGCTGCGCTCGATTCCCTTTTGGATCTCGCCTCCAAGGCGAGTGCGGCCCGCGAGCACGCGCTCAAAGAGCGCATCGTCGCGGCCGCGTTGAGACAGGCCGAGCCGCGGTTCGCCGTGGTTGCCCGTTCGCGCGCGAGTGGTGGCCGTGGCTGGCAGAGCTGGGTGCGCCGCGCACCTGCTAGTAGCGGCTGGGCCGCGGGTGGCGTGCTGGCCGCCTCCCTGTTCGTAGGCGTGCTGCTGGGCTCGGCTGGGACGTTCGATACCGCCATGCAGCAGCTCGCCGAGGCGACGGGCTATTCCACCACTGATACCTCGCATCTTGCGCAGAGCGACGAGATCATCGCGAGCGCCGATGAGGATGTTCTATGAGCAACGACGCGACCGCGGGATCGGGCCGCAACCTGCGCCTGGCGCTGATGGCCTCCCTCGCCCTCAACATTCTTATCATCGGTGGCGTCGCCGCCGCGTTCGTCCTGCCGCATCTGCACGGCTGGAAGGGGCACCCCAAGCCCGGGAGCCTCGCCGGCTTCGCCGAGACGCTCCCACCCGACCGCGCGGAGATCGTGCGCCAGAAGGTGCGAGGCGAGAAGGCGAACCTCGAGGCGCTCTCCAAGGAGGAGCGCGAGTCGCGCGAAGCGGCGCGCGTGGTCCTCACCGAGGATCCCTTCGATGTCGCAAAATTCAAGGCGGCGCTCGACCGCGTGGCACAGGCGCTCGACAAGCAGACGCGCGCACGCATGACGCTCGTTGCCGATACGGCGGCCGAGCTTTCGCCGGAGGAGCGCAAGCAGCTCCACGCCTATTTCGAGAAGCACCGGCCGCACAGACACCACCCGCCGGACGACCAACCCAAGCCCGGCGAGTGAGGGCGCGTCCGCGCCGGAGAAGCGGCTAGTTTACGAGCGCCGGCACGCCGAGCGCCGGCATTTTCCCATCGCTCTCAAGGAAGAAATCGGGCTGCACCGCGCGGTCAAGCGCGGTGACCGCGCGCCAGCCCTGGTTCGGCCCTTCGACCTCGATCAGCGACGTGCCGTGCATCTCGAGCAGCGTGCGCGCGAAGTGGATCGCGAGCGAGCCGCCTTGGCGATGCGCCCGCGCCACCGAGACCGCGATCTCGACGAGCTCGCCGTCGGCGATGGCCGCGATGACGATGCGCTCGCCGGCAGCGGCGCGCGCGACGGCTTCCGCCATCAGGTTGACCAGGATCTGGCGCAGCGCGCGCGGCTCGCCCAACACCTCGAGCGCGGAAGGAATGTACGAGGTAAGGTCGACCGCACGCCCTGGCGCCGTGCGCCCGACGAAGGCCCAAGCATCCGCGGCCAAAAGCTCCAGATTGCAGGCTGAGGCGGCCGGCCGGCGGTGGGGGCTCGCCATGAGCGCGGTCAGCGCCATCGTGTCCTCGGCCGATTTCAGAAGCTCGGCCGCGCTGTCGCGGATGTGGTGGACGTAGTCCTGGTACCGGTGGTCCCCGAGCGGGCCGAACAGCTCCAGCGCCATCATCTCGGAGAAGCCCATCACGGCGTTGAGCGGCGTGCGCAAGTCATGGCTGACGCGGGCCATGAGGTCGGTAAAGGCGCGCTCCTGCGGCTCGAAGGCCGGGCGCATCCGGCGCACGGGAAGGCTCTGGGCGATTTGGCGCTGGGCCTCCCGTTCCCGATCCATGTCGTAGGTTTGAGCCCCTCCTGGGGTCGGCGCGCGGCGCGCAAGCGAGCGGGCGGGGCGAAGATCCGAGACGAGGATGCGCTGAGCCTGCTCGGGCAGAGGAATGATGGCGAGAAGGGCCAGGGAGGCTGCGGCAGCCGTAAGCAGGGTGGCGGTGAGCCCGGGGGGCAGGAAGGGGGTTAGGAAACCGAGGCCCGCGAGGGGTAGCGCGATGACGGAGCATAAGGGCAAGCGCATCGGCGGCTGCCTCAGCGCGTACTTGAGGGCAGCGAATTTGAGGAGAAGAGCTGCCCGTGCCCACGCGGCGGACAGCTCCGCTAGGATCAGCCGCGCGTACGCGCTGGCCGACGTTGTCCACGCCATCCGTCTTCTCCCGAATTGTCTTTTTGAATGACTGGCGGAACCCCCGCAGAATCCGCCACTCCGAATCACACGCAACTACTTCACACGATTGCGAATCGGCTGTCGAGGGAGAATAAGCCCCTCAATGCAATAAATTTTCCGGCGTTACGCTTCGAGCATCTTGGAGACGATCTCGTGTACGTCGGAGGACAGGTTTTTAGACCGGGCGAGCTGCTGCAGCGCCTTACGGGCAAGGCCTCGGCGCCCCGTTTCCAGCGTGCGCCAGCTACGGAAGGCGCCGAGCATGCGGGCGGCAATTTGCGGGTTCATGCGGTCGAGCGCCAGCACCTGCTCGATCAGGAAGGCGTAGCCGGCGCCGTCGGGGCGGTTGAACTGCACCGGATTGGCGGCCGCGAAGGCCCCGATCAAGGCGCGCACCTTGTTCGGCGCGGTGAGCGCGAACAGGGGATGCCGGGTTAGCGCCTCGACCCGCTTCAGCGTCCCGGCGCGCGGGGACTGCGCCTGCGCCGCAAACCAAGTGTCGATGACGACGTGGTCATGCATCCAGGTATCGCGGAAGTCGGCCAGCGCCCGCTCCGCCGCAGGCCCTCCCTGAGCCGCCAGCAGGAACAGGGCCTGTGCGCGGTCTGTCATGTTGGAAGCGTCGGTGTAGTGTTTCGACAGCCGCGCCGCATCGGCCTTGCCCCCGCGGGCTGAGAGCAGCGTCAGGGCGGCGTTGCGCAGGGCCCGCCTGCCCGCGCTTGCGGCGTCGGGCGAGAACGTTCCCGTCTCCGCCATGTCGGCGTAGAGCGCCTCGAGCGTCGGGCCGAGCGTGCGCCCGATGAGGCGCGACAGGGCGCGATGCGCGCGGTGGATCAGCGCCGGGTCGACGTTCTTGCCGATCACGCGCGCGATGTCGGCCTCGGTCGGGAGCTTCAGCAGCTCGGCGCGGTAGGCGGGCTCGAGCGCATCGCTCAAAATCGCGGCGCCGAGTGCCTTGGCGTAGCGGGCGCCGCGCGTGGCGCTTTTACCTGCCCGCAGGCTGGCGACCATCTCGACCAGGGTGCGCGTGGCGAAGCTATTGGCGGCCTGCCAGCGATTGAAGAGATCGCCATCGTTGGCCATCAGGAACTCGATGTCGCCATCGGCGAGGTCGATCGTGACGTTCACTGGCGCGGAGAAGCCCCGCAGCAGCGAAGGCACAGGGCGCGAGGGCACGTCGACGAAGCGGAACGTCTGCTTGCGCTTGGTCAGCGGCAGGAGGCCGTCGGCGAGCCTCTCCCCGCTGTCGAGCCTCAGGGCCACGTCGTCGCCGTTGCCGCTCAACAGCCCCAGCTTGAAGGGGATGTGCAACGGCTTCTTGTGCGGCTGGCCCGGGGTGGAGGGGAGCGCCTGCTCGATCTCGAGCTCCGCGGTCTTCTTCGCCTTGTCGTAGCGCAGCGCGCAGACGAGCTCGGGCGTCCCCGCCTGCGAGTACCAGAGCCGGAACTGGGTGAGGTCGATGCCGCTTGCGTACTCAAAGCAGCGCACGAAGTCCTCGACCGTGGCCGCTTGCCCGTCGTGGCGCTCGAAATAGAGGTCCATGCCTTTGCGGAAGTCGTCCGGTCCGAGCAGCGTCTGCAGCATGCGCACGACCTCGGCGCCCTTCTCGTAGACGGTCGCCGTATAGAAGTTGTTGATCTCGATGTAGCTCTCGGGGCGCACCGGATGGGCAAGCGGCCCCGCATCCTCGGCGAACTGATGCGTCTTCAATTGGCGTACGTCGAGGATGCGCTGCACGGTGGCCGAGCGCTCGTCGCCGGAGAACTCCTGGTCGCGGAAGACCGTGAGCCCTTCCTTGAGGCAGAGCTGGAACCAGTCGCGGCAGGTGATGCGGTCGCCCGTCCAGTTGTGGAAGTACTCGTGCGCGACGACGGCCTCGATCGCCTCGAAGATGGTATCGGTCGCGGTCTCGGGCGAGGCGAGCAGGAGGCGATCGTTGAAGACGTTGAGCCCCTTGTTCTCCATAGCGCCCATATTGAAGTCGGACACGGCGACGATGTTGAACACGTCGAGGTCGTACTCGCGGCCGAAGCGCACCTCGTCCCACCGCATGGCCCGCTTAAGCGAGTCCATCGCCCAGGCGGCGCGCGCCTCCTTGCCGTGCTCGACGTAGATGCCGAGCGCGACCTCGCGCCCCGACATGGTGCGGAAGGTCGAGGCGATGGGGGAGAGGTCGCCGCCGACGAGCGCGAACAGGTAGCAGGGCTTGGGGAAGGGATCGCGCCACACGGCATAATGGCGCTTGCCGCCGTTGAGCACGCCGCGCTCCAGGGGGTTGCCGTTCGACAAGAGGATCGGCGCCTCGTCGGGGTCGGCCTCGATGCGCACCGTGTAAGTGGCGAGCACATCGGGGCGGTCGAGGAAATAGGTGATGCGGCGGAAGCCCTCGGCCTCGCACTGGGTGCAGTAGACGTTGTTGGTGCGGTAGAGGCCGGAGAGCGCCTTGTTGGCCTCCGGGTTGACGAAGGTGACGATTTCGAGCGTGAACGGCCCGCCTGGCGGCTTTAAGAGCGTGAGGCCCGTGTCGGTGAGCTTATAGTCTTTCTTGCCGAGCGGCGTGCCGTCGAGCGCGATGGAGGCGAGCTCGAGGTTCTCGCCATCGAGCCGCAACGGGCCGCCCGGGCGGCCGCGCGCGTCTGGGTTTGCACGCAGCGAGAGGCGGGAGCGCACGCGCGTGCGAGTCTTGTCGAGGTCGAAGTCGAGCGAGACCTTGTCGATGAGGTAGGCGGGCGGACGATAGTCCTTGAGATGGATCGCGCGCGGGGTCTCGGGCTTCATGGAAGGGACCATCCGTCCGCGGCATGGCGTGCTTATAGGGGGTGGTGCGGCGTTCGCCGGCAGTCAGTACACTAGCAGACGCTGCTTATCACGTTATGACCGTACAGCGCAAAAACCACTCCAAAACAATACCTTAACGCTCCCTGCGAGGGTATCGTTGGGGCAAGCAACACGCGCTCCGGACCAATCGGCGCCGCTCCGGCTCACGGGGTGTGCGAGATTGCTTTCTCGTCCGTCGCCAGCGCGTTCGTTCCGGAGGTGTCGGTCGAAAGCCAGATGGTAGCTCCCACGGCGACGATGACGAAAGCGACAAGCAATACCGCCAGGTAGATCCCCAAAAGCGAGAGACGGCGTCCGCCTCTTGCGATCGTAGCCATTGCTTTTGGTCCTTCTTTCCTGACCTGCGCATGCTAACGCCTGGCCTCTCAGCCGGTTCCTGAGATTCTGTTGCCAAATGCGGTGGCTTTTGAACGCTGCCGGCAGCGGATTTGTTCCGGTGCCGCGCTAGGCTGGGAGTTAACCGCTGCCTCAAGGCGCGCGTTCGCTTAGGATGACGGCCCAGTCTCCTGGAAAAAGTGCCATGGCAAAGAAGAAGCTCGCCGAGTACCGCGCCAAGCGCGACTTCGAGAAGACGGCCGAGCCCGCGGGCAAGACGGCCGTTCGGGCAGCAGAGTATCCGCGTTTCGTCATCCAGAAGCACGACGCGACGCGCCTGCACTACGATCTGCGCCTCGAGGTTGATGGCGTGTTCAAATCGTGGGCCCTCACCAAGGGCCCGTCGCTTGATCCGCACGACAAGCGGCTCGCGGTCGAGGTGGAGGACCACCCGCTCGACTATGGTGATTTCGAGGGCACGATACCCAAAGGCGAGTACGGCGGCGGCACCGTCATGGTGTGGGACCGCGGCTTCTGGATGCCGGAAGGCAACAAGCCGGCGGCCGAGCAGTTGCGCGACGGCGAGTTGAAGTTCGTGCTCGCCGGCCACAAGCTCAAGGGCGGCTGGGTGCTCGTGCGCATGAAGGGCGACCGCTACGGCGGCAAGCGCAACAACTGGCTGCTTATCAAGCACCGCGACGAGTGGGCGAAGACCGGCGATGCCGACAAGCTCTTGAAGAAGGACCGCTCCGCCGCTTCGGGCCGCACCATGGGGCAGATCGCGCGCGGCGAGGGCAAGGCGCCGCAGAGCTTCATGCTGGCGAAATCGAGAACGAAGCTCACCAAGCCCGACGCGGTCTGGCATTCGGACACGGCGGAAAGCGAAGAGAAGGCGCCGCCGCGGCGCGCCCGCGCGCGGAAGACCGCTTGACGGCCACAAGCGTCAGGCGCTGCGCGCGCGCCGGTCCCGATCGAGGTAGCGCGGCACCTGCAACGCCTGCAGCGGCCGTGCGAACAGGTAGCCCTGCATGGTGTCGCAGCCCATGGCGCGCAAGAGCAAGAGCTGCGACTCGGTCTCCACGCCCTCGATCGTCACCTTGATGCCCAGGCTTTGCCCGAGCTGCGTGATGGTGCGCACGATGGCCAGGTTGTCGGGGTTCGTCTCCATGTCGCTCACGAAGGAGCGGTCCACCTTCAGGCGGTCAATGGGGAGCCGCTTGAGGTGGGAAAGCGAGCCGAACCCTGTGCCGAAATCGTCGAGTGCAATTTCGACGCCGAGATCGTGCAGCTTTTGCAAAGCGACGGCCACGCTCCCGGCGCCGCGGCCAAGGAAGACCTGCTCGGTCACCTCGATGCACAAGCGGTCGGGTTGCACGCCGGTCTGCTGCAGCTTGTCGCTCACAAGCTCCGCGAACGAGCCCAAGGCAAAGTCGGCTGAGGTGACGTTGACGGCAACGCGGCCGAAATCGAGCCCGCCTCGTTCCCACGCCGCCGTCTGCCGCAAGGCATGATCGACGACCCAGCGGCCGACCTCGGCCGCCAGCTTCGGGTCATCGAACACCTCCTCGAAGTCGGCGGGTGAGAGGCGCCCGCGCCTGGGGTGGTTCCAGCGCAGCAGCGCTTCGAAGCTGACGGGCTGTTCCTTGGTCAGGCAAACGATCGGCTGGTAGAGCAGGCACAGCTCGTTGGTGAGCAGCGCGCGTTGGATGTCGCGATGGAACTCGTACCGCCGTTCCAACGAGGCGCGCATCTCGGTGGAAAAGAACTGATACCCGTCGCGCCCGAGCTCCTTGGCGCGGTAGAGCGCGAGATCGGCGTTCTTGAGCAGGTCGCTGGCGGCGGTGGCGTCGGTCGGGAAGACGGTGAGCCCGAGGCTGATCGTGCATCGGTGCTGCACGCCGCCGACCATCACCGGCTGCGACAGCGTCGCGAAGATAGAGGCAATCGCGCTGTCGAGCCTGCCAGCTCTATCTCCCATGGCAATGAGGACCGCGAACTCGTCCCCGCCCAGACGGGCAACGATGCCGTAGGGGCTGATCGCCGACGCGAGGCGCTCCGCTAGCTCCTTTAGAAGCTGGTCGCCGGCGGAGTGGCCGAGGATGTCGTTCGTCTCCTTGAAGCGGTCGACGTCGATCAAACCGACGGCGAACCGCTGATTGGCCTCGGTCGCGGATTTGAGCATCGCCTGCAGGTTCTCGTTGAACTGCAGCCGATTGGGCAGCCCCGTCAGGCTGTCGAGCTTGGCGAGCCGCCACAGCTGATGCTCGAGCTTCTTGCGCTCGGAGATCTCCTCCGTCAGCATCATGATGCCGCCGATCGAGCCATCCTCCAGGTGCCAGGGTCGCACCTCCCAGCGGATGATGTTGGAGGATCCGTCGAGGCGTTTGAATTCTTCCTCTGGCGAGCTCTCGGTAGCCCCTGCCATGCAGCGCTTGTGCTTGGCCTTCCAGTGATCGGGGATTTCCGGGAATACGTCATAGTGGCTGCGGCCTACGACTGAAGTTTCAGGAATATTGTAGTCGTGCAGCCAGCGATCGGTGTGTGCCACGTATCGCATTTGCGTATCGAACATGGCGACGGCGGCCGGCGCGTGTTTGATAAAGGCGGTCAGCGTGGAATGAGCGCGCTTGAGCTCGAGCTCGGCGTGACGGCGCTCGGTTATATCGACGAAAATGAGAAGGTGCCGGCCCCCGGGAATGGGAATGGACGATATCTCAAGCACTTTGCCCGTGTTCTCGTTTCTCTCCTGAGAGATCGGATTGGGGCTCAATAGGAGCTTCAGTCTATTCGCAACGGTTTCCTCTATGGGGAGCGCCGTTCCGTAGTCCCCGCGCTCGGCTCTGAAGCGCACGAGCGCCTCCAGCTTCGGCGCGCCGTCGGAGAACAGCTCATCGGGCATATCCAGCAGCGTGCGATAGAGTCTGTTGTTCGCGGCAACGCGTGCCTCGCGGTCGATCAGCGCGATGCCGCCCGGGAAATTGTCGAGCATCGCCTGCAGGGTTTGCGCCTGCTGCCGGATCGGCGTGATGTCCGTGCTGATGGTTATGAATTGCTCGATCTCGCCATGGCGGTTGAAGCGGGGAATGACGATCGATTCGAACCAGACGTCGGCGCCATTCTTGGCGCGATCGCAGAACTCGCCGCGCCAGGTCTTGCCGGCGTGCACGATGCGCCACATGTCTTCCAGGCTTTCAGGCGCATGCTGGCCCGAGCTCAAGAGCTCGTAGGGCTGGCCGATGAGCTCGGCCTCTGAGTAGCCGACGACCTCGCAGAAGCGCTTATTCGCCTCGAGAATGCGTCCGCTGCAATCCGTGACCGTTATGCAGAAGTGGTCTTCGAGCGCTTGCCGGTAGCCGTGGAGCCGGTCGGTGCCTTGAGAAGACGTCGGCGCGGCCATGCGCGCCGCAAACCAGCGGCGTACTGCTCGCCAGTCGCCAAGTATCCCTGAGAGCACGCCGAAGGCCCCCAATATGATCTGCGGCGATTAGAGCCAATAAATCTTAACCTTATGTTATGAAAACGCTTTCTGGGCGGCGGTTGCGCAATATGAGCAGCACCGCGAACGGCCGCGGCGCCTCTCGTGGCTTAAGCAGATCACTCGGCAGATCAGTTGGCGCTGTAGAGGGCTGGAAAGAGTTTCTTGATCTTCGCGGAAAGGCTGTGCCGCCCCAACTGGCGGCCCAACGCGGCCTCCGATCGCACCCAATTGAACATGACATAGCGACGCTCGCCGACATAGGGCTTGTGGCCGTGCCAGGAGTTCTCGCCGACCTTGAAGGCGGCGAACGCACCGCCATTGGGCGGTACTTCGGCCGCGTAGTTCTCCAGGTTGTCGCCCGTCCGCAACAGGCGCAGGCGCCCGCCCGACTGGTCCCACATCTCGTTGAGATAGAGCAGGCAAGTGACGACCTTGTCCTTCGTATCCGTGTGGATGCGGCCATCCTTTCTCTGCGCCTGCCCCCGCACCGTGATCATCAGCGGCAGACCCGCGAGGCTTACCCCGAGCTTGTCTCCAATCAGCTGGGCAAGCTCAGCAGAGCGGATGTCATCGATGAGCTGCGCGAACGCCGGTCCGTACTCGAGGGCGGAAAGGGGGAAGATTCCGGGCTTGTTGATCTTGGGAAAATCCGCGCGAATGGCGGTGAGGTCCCGATCCTTGAGGACGCTGCCGACCGTGAAGAACTCGAACGGCTCGCGCGTGACCTCGGTTTTGGAAATCGCAGCAAGATCGATCACAGGGTCTCCCTCCGCTCCCAAGTGAATGCGACGCGCTCGCGACTGGCAGCTTGCGCGGGCATCGTTCGCCTTTCGGAAAATAGGGTTCGACTCGCCAGCCTCCGTTTGAGAGAGGTCAAGCGCGGGAGCGCAAATTGCCGCACAGCCGCTTCTGCACGCGGTCGCTGGAAGCTCTGCTCACGCAAGAGGCTCGGCTAGACTTGGCTTTCGCTCTGCGGACGCGCTTCATGGCCTGCCGCCCGACGCCGATAAATGAAAGGCGGGGGCGGCTGGCGCGATTCTTTCAATGGCCGCGAACTCACGGTGCCAAGGCGAGCGCGAGCAGGCCGGATCCGTCGCCGCCGCATCGCCCGTCATGGCGAGGGCTTGGCAGCGGCATCCGCCCCAATCGATCTCGCGGCGCTCGCAGGAGCGGCACGGCTCGCGCATCCATTCGGTGCCGCGAAACTTCTGGAACGCGGGGCCGTTGAACCAGATGTCGGCAAGCGGCCGCTCGCGCACGCTCTCGATCTTTAATCCCGGTATCTGCTCGCAGGCGTGACAGGGCAGCACCTTGCCGGACGGCGTAACGTCGACCAGGTTGCGGCCCCAGCCGCCCATGCACGGCTTGGGGCGCACGGCATAGTGGTCGTGCGCCACGACGTCGAAGACGAGGATGCCTTTGAGCCTCTCCTTCGCCGCGTTGGTGATCTCGACCGAGCGCAGGAACTGCTCGCGCGTGGGAATAAGGGCGGCCCGGTTGAGCAGCGCCCAAGCGTAGTACTGGGTGTGCGCCACCTCGAGCCGCCCGGCCCCCACCTCAACCGCGTAGTCGATGATCGCGGCGAGGTTGTCGATGTTCTGGCGGTGAATGACTGCATTGATGGTGAGCGGGAGGCCAAGCTCGCGCACCCAA
>DATIZL010000101.1:0-26526 GCA_035517115.1 Hyphomicrobium sp. | reverse complement strand
CGGAGGTGGCGCGAGGTCTCGTTCGCGGAGGGCGCGACGGGGTGGAGCAAGGCACTGCTGCGGGCCTGGGCGTACTTGGCGCGCCGGCCGCGCCTCTATCGCGTCGTGGCACGGATGGGCACATCGGCGCTGGCTGGGCTCGCCCGCGGGCGCGGCGCGCTCTCGCGGCTGCCGTTTGCAGAGGCATGGACGCGCTACCGCGACCTGCCAGCACCCCAAGGCGCAACCTTTCAGGCGCAGTGGGCGCGGCGCCAGCGGAGGGAAATCCCATGAGCCGCTCCGCCATCTTCGCGAAGGTGCGCGCCGGACTCAAGGTCGGGCCAGGGGCCGATGCGGCGCGGCGCGCGGGCGCCGAAGCGCGCCTTGCCGGAGGTGGCAGCCGGCTCATGCCGGACCGCGGCCGCGTCGGCACGGTTGAGCGCATCGCGCTCTTCAAGTCGTTCCTCGCCGCGCAAGGGTCCGACCTCGTAGAGACGGGCGATGCGGCAGAACTTCCGCAGGCGATCGCCGAGTATCTGATCGCGCGCGAGCTTCCGTTGCGTGTGCGCACCGGCTCCGATCCGCTGTTTGCGCGGCTGCCGTGGGCGGAGGTGCGCGGCCTCGCGCGCGATATGGGCCGGGCTCGTGCCGACGACACGGCGGGCGTGTCGCGCGCCGTCGCGGGCGTCGCCGAGACGGGAACGCTGGTGCTCGCCTCCGGGCCCGACAATCCGACGACGCTCGCGCTCTTGCCCGAGACGCACATCGTCGTGGTGCGCCGGGACGCGATCGTCGGCAACTACGAGGAGGCGATGGAGCTCGCCGAACGGGAGCTGGGCACGTCCGCCTTGCCGCATACGCTCAACCTGGTGACGGGGGCCTCGCGCACCGGGGATATCGGCGGCCGCATCGTGATGGGAGCGCACGGGCCGCGCCGGCTGGCCGTCATCCTGCTCGGCGGCAATTGATGCCGATTGCGGGCCTGTTTGCGGGTTGTGTCGGCTGAATAGCGCTGCAATTAACGGCGCTTAATGCACTGTTGCATGCAGCTCGTGAACGCCGCCTCGCACGTGGCCGAGCCCTTGGTGGCGATGCGGCACTGGTTATACGCGGCCCGGCAGCTCTCCCCGCACCCGCCCTCCGCGTCCGCCGGCCCGGTCGCGATGAGACCGGAAACGGCAAGCAGCGCGGCGGCAGCCGCAACGGCCGCCAGCGCCCACAAGCTCTTGCGATCGACCACGTTCATCTCCCGTCGCCAAATGGGGCGTGCGGCGAGCAATGCCCGGCTATCATCCGTGTCAAAGGATCCCGGCTTGTCCCTCACCCGCTTTGGCTAGAGTTAAGGCCCCCTAGCATGAACACAACCTGAACCGGCGGGGAAGGGCCTCAGAAGGCATATTCTTCGAAGACATGGTCAATGTTGCCGCGCCAGGGGCCGTTGAACTTCTCAATCAGCTCGTCGGACAGCGTCCGCCCGCTCTGGACGACTTCCATGAGCGGCTCGAGGTAGATCGACTCGTCCTGGCTGGCGGGGTTGATGCGCCGGCGCTGGCGCAAGCCGTGCCGCGCGATGCGGACGACATCGCGGGCAATGTCCTGCACTGTCAGCGAGCGGAAGCGGGTCTTGAGCGCCGTGCGCGGGACCGCGTTGCGCAAACCCTCGCGCTCCTCCTCGGTCCAGCCCTTGACGAGCGACCAGGCGGCTTCGAGGGCATCGTCGTCGTAGAGCAGCCCGACCCACAGGGCGGAAAGCGCGCAGATGCGTTGCCAGGGACCGCCGTCGGCGCCGCGCATCTCGAGAAAGCGCTTCAAGCGCACCTCGGGGAACAGGGTGGTCAGATGATCCGACCAGTCATCGAGCGTCGGCGTCTCGCCCGGCAGCGCCGGCAGCTTGCCGGCCATGAAGTCCTTGAACGAGGCGCCCGAGGCATCGATGTAGCGCCCGCCGCGGTAGACGAAATACATCGGCACCTGGAGCGCGTAGTCGACGTAGCGCTCATACCCCATGCCGGGCTCGAAGGCGAAGGGCAGCATGCCCGTGCGCGCTTTATCGGTGTCGCGCCAGATCTCGCTGCGCAGCGACTGGAAGCCGTTGAGGCGCCCCTCGGTGAAAGGGGAGGCTGCGAACAACGCCGCCGCGATCGGCTGCAGCGCCAGCGACACGCGCAGCTTCTTGACCATGTCGGCCTCGTCCGCGAAGTCGAGGTTCACCTGGATGGTCGCGGTGCGGTACATCATGTCGAGGCCGCGCGAGCCGACCTTGGGCATGTAGCGCGTCATGATGGCGTAGCGGTCCTTCGGCATACGCGGGGTCTCGGCGAGCGTCCACTTCGGCGAGAAGCCGAGGCCCAGGAAGCCGATACCGAGCGGCTCGCCGACATTCAGGACTTCGTAGAAGTGGTCGGTCGTCTCCTCGGCCGTCTCGTGCAGCGTGGCGAGGGGGCCGCCTGAAAGCTCGAACTGGCCGCCGGGCTCCAAAGAGATGTTGCCGCCCTGCACACCGGCGGCGCGCTTCAGGGCGATGATGCGGTCATCCTCCAGGATGGGCTCCCAACCGAAGCGCGCGATCAAGGCCTCCATCAACGCGCGGATGGAGCGCTCACCCGCGTAAGGAACCGGCGTCAAGGTGTCGGTGTGGAACACGAACTTCTCGTGCTCGGTGCCGATCCGCCAATCATTCCGAGGCTTTGCGCCGGCCGCGATCCAGCCGATCAAGTCGTCGCGCGAGCGCACGAGAGGGCTTGGCGCGCCTTCTTCACGGGTCGACATCGACAGGCCTCGGGCGTTCGGGTGGGAGGGCTAAGGGTCGAGGGTTTATGGCCTTCCAGGTAAGGGGGGACAAGTGAGGAGACAATTACCCGGCGCCCGCTTCCCGCCTCCCTGTTGCAACGCACAGACCTTGTGCGGCGTTGTGCGCTATGATCTATCGCTTTTCGGAGTGCGGAGGGGGCTTTTAGCAACCACAAAAAAAGCAACATTAGCCGTGACCATCTCCTCGCCGTCTCGACGGCTTGGGCCGCCAGCCGACGACGCAATGACAAGCTTTGAAGTGGTCGCCTTGCTCATTGCCGGTACGCCTCGACAGAAAACCTAAGGAGCAAAGCATGAAACCGATTTTGGCCGCTGTTGCCGTGTGCGGCCTACTCGCTACGCCGGCATTGGCGAACCCGACCATCGATGCGGCCATCAAGACCTTCGACGTGGTCGCGGCTGATGCCGGCAAGCTCAAGATCTACTGCGAGATGAGCAAGCTTTCCGCAGGCGGCGGCGATGATGCCGACGACTCAAAGAGCGAAGCCCTCGACAAGCAGATGCAGGAGTACATGAAGCAGCTCGGCCCGGAGTTCGAGACGGCATACGAAGCCGGCGCCGACCTCGATCCTGAGTCGGCCGACGGCAAGGCCTACGACGCGGCGCTCGACAAGCTCGACGACAAGTGCGGCAAGTAAGCCGGCTTCCGGATCATTTCTTCACCGCAGGACTGTGCGCGGCCCGTTTGACGGGCCGCGAGATTTTTCCGGCCTTGATTAGCGCCAGTCGCCGAGCGCGGCATTGACGAGCGCCAACGCCGCCACCGCCGCCGTATCCGCACGCATGATCCGCGGCCCGAGCGAGATCGCCACCGCGTAAGGCTTCTTCCGCAGCATTGCCTGCTCGCTCGCATCAAAGCCGCCTTCCGGGCCGATCAGCACCGCGAGCGGGCGTCCTTCCAATGGTGCCAGCGCGGCGAGCGGGCTCGCGACCTCCGCGCCCTCGTCGCCGAACACGAGCGCGCGCGCCGGGTTCCAGCCCTGCAGCACCGTCTCCAGCCGCTCGGGCGCGGCCACCTCCGGCACGCGCAGGACGCCGCACTGCTCGGCCGCCTCGATGGCGTTGGCGCGCATGCGCTCGCTGTTGACGCGGGCGGCGATCGTGCGCCGCGTGAGCACGGGCTGCAGCCTGGCGACGCCCATCTCGGTCGCCTTCTGCACCATGTAGTCGAGGCGCGCGTGCTTCAGCGGCGCGAAGAGGTAGTGAATGTCGGGCCCTAAGCTTTGCGGCCGGACCTGCGCCACGCATTCGAGCGCGCAGCGCCGCTTGCCGGCGTCGACGAGGAGTGCGCGCCATTCGCCGTTGCGGCCGTTGAAGACGAGGATCTCCGCACCCGCGCCGAGGCGGAGCACGTTGAGGAGGTAGTTTGCCTGCCCGGGGCTGCAGGCGATGCGTGCCCCGGCCGCGAGCGGATCCTCGAAAAACAGTCGCTGCGCGGTGCGTTCGCTGCCTGCCATGGGGCCGTCATAGCCAAATTCGCTCGCCTGCGCGATTGCCCCGCGGCCCTGCCGTGGCTACGTTGCCCCTGACCCGATCCCTCAACCCCCGAGCCCATGGCCACGCGCCCCCTATCGTCCGAGCGTTCGTCCGCCGTCGCCGACGCACCCGTCGGAAACTGGGCCGACCGCTATGCGCCGGAATACGCGCGGCCCTACCTGCGGCTTGCCCGCCTCGACCGCCCGATCGGGCTGTGGCTGTTGTTGCTTCCCTGCTGGTGGGCGGTCGGGCTCGCGGAGGTCGCGCTCGAGCAACCCTACCCAAATCCGTGGCTGCTCACACTGTTCGCGATCGGCGCGCTCGTCATGCGCGCGGCCGGCTGCGCCTACAACGATTACATCGACCGCGACTACGACGCACAGATCGAGCGCACGTCGAGCCGCCCCATTCCATCGGGGCAAGTGTCGCCGGGCGAGGCGCTCGCGTTCGCCGCCGTCTGCTCGTTTGTGGGCTTCCTGGTGCTGATCCAGTTCAACGCCTACACCATCAAGCTCGGCATGGCCTCGGTCATCCTCGTCGCTATCTACCCGTACTTGAAGCGCGTCACGCACTGGCCGCAGATCGCGCTGGGGCTCGTGTTCAACTGGGGAGCACTCGTCGGCTGGAGCGCGGTGACGGGCTCGCTCGCGCTTCCCGCCTTGCTGCTCTACGCGGGCTCGGTGCTGTGGACCGTCGGCTATGACACCATCTACGCGCACCAGGACCGCGAGACCGACGTGCTGCTCGGCCTCAAGTCGACGGCCATCCGCTTCGGCGAGAATACGATGACTTGGGTTGGCGGGCTCTACGCCGGCGCGGTCGTGCTGTGGCTGGCGGCAGGGTTCTTCGCCGGCACCCACCTCATCTTCTTCTTCGTCGTGGTGCTGGTGTCGCTGCAGATGGCCTGGCAGGTGACGACGCTCGACATCTCCGACCCGGCGAACTGCTTGCGCCGCTTCCGGTCGAATCGCGACGTAGGGCTGGTGATGTTCTTGGGGCTCGCCGCCGACATGGCGCTGTCGCGCTTCGCGGGATTGAGCTGAGGGCCAAAACCAATTCGGCTTGGGAGCGGCTCCGCCGTCCCAAGCCGATGATTAATGCGCCCCGCCGTCGTCTTCAGAGCAGCCGTCTGCTGCGACCGTATCGCCAAGCATGCATTAAGCGCCTTCCCGGCAGTTTAAGAGATAGCGTAAATTCGCTGTAACCCGGCGGCCGGTTTTGCGTTCGCCAATACGAAGTGGGGGCCCGGGCCGGCCGGCTTGCGCCAGCCCGCACCTTCCGGCAGGAAACGCTTAAGGATCATCGCAACTCAATCCGTGAGGGACCAAGCTTAATGACTGCCGCGAAGAAACCGTCGAAGCAATTGCTGCACCTCGTGTTCGGGGGCGAGCTCACCAACCTCAACGGCGTCGAATTCCGTGATCTCAAAAGCCTCGATATCGTCGGCATCTACCCCAACTATGCCGAAGCATTAGCCGCCTGGAAGGCCGCCGCGCACCGCACCGTCGACAACGCCATGATCCGCTACTTCATCGTCCACATGCACCGCCTTCTCGACCCCGAGCATCCGACGCCGGCCGATGCCAAGGCGCCATCGTGACCGGAAACGGCTCGCAAGCGGCGGCGAGGCCCGCGCCGAAGAAGCTGACGCTCGACGAGCACCAGCGCGGCCTGCTCGTGCGGTTTACGCGCGAGTGGGTCGTGCCGCGCTGGCGCGAGCTCATCGGGGCGCTCATCTTGACCGCACTGCTCGCTGCCGCAACCGGCGCCTATCCCATGATCATCAAGGCCTCCTTCGATGCCCTCATGAAGGAGCAGAGCGCGGCGCTGCCCTATGTGCTCGCCGGCATCATCACGGTGACGATGCTGCGCAGCCTGTTCCTCTACTGGCAGACGGTCGAGACCAACCGCATCGTCATGCGCATGACCACCGATATGCAGAAGGTGGCGTTCGAGCACCTCGTGTGGTCGGATCTGGCACGGCTGACGCGGGAGACGCCGGGGCGCCTCGTGTCGAAGCTGACGAACGACATTTCGTTTGTGCAGCAGGCGGCGCTCGCCGCCCTCAACACGGCGGTGCGCGACGTGCTCTCGGTCCTGGCGCTCGCCATCTCGATGTTCTACCTCGACTGGGTGATGTCGCTGATCGTGCTCGGCGTCTACCCCATCGCGGCCATTCCCGTCGCCGCCTTGAGCAAGCGTCTGCGCCGCGTCGCCAAGCGCACGCAGGACGAGCTCGGCGACATGACCTCGCTCCTGACCGAGAAGCTGTCGAGCGCGCGCCTCATCAAGTCATTCCGGCTCGAGAAGTACGCGGGCGAGCGGCTCAACCAGAGCTTCGAGCAGGTCTACGACCTGCGCATGAAGGCCGTGCGCAACCGCGCCCGCATCGACCCGATGCTGGAGGCGCTGGGCGGCCTGGCTGTGACGGGCGTCATCGCGTTCGCCTATTGGCGCATCGCCAGCGGCATCTCGACCGTGGGCGACTTCATGGGCTTCATCACCGCGCTCCTGATGGCGGCGCAGCCGATCCGCGCGCTCGGCGCCCTGTCGGGGCGCATCAACGAAGGCCTCGCCGCCGCCGAGAGCTTCTATGGCCTCATCGACGAGGCGCCGCTCATCGTCGATGCGCCGGGCGCCAAGCCGCTCGCGGTGACCTCGAGCACGATCCGCTTCGACGACGTCGCCTTCGCCTACGACGAGCAGAAGGGCATGCACGCGATCCGGCACTTGTCGCTCGTGGTGCCGGGCGGCAAGACGGTGGCGCTGGTCGGGCGCTCGGGCGCCGGCAAATCGACGGTCCTGAACCTCGTGCCGCGCCTGTTCGACGTGACCGAGGGCAGCATCACCATCGACAACCAGGACCTGCGCGGCGTGACGCTGGCATCGCTGCGCGACGCCATCTCCATCGTCGCCCAGGACGTCACGCTGTTCGACGATACGATCGGCGCCAATATCGCGCTTGGCCGGCTCGGCGCCTCGCAAGCGGCCATCATCGAGGCTGCCAAGGCCGCCGCCGCGCACGAGTTCATCATGGAGCAGCCCGACGGCTACGCCACCCAGATCGGCGACCGCGGCCTGCGTCTCTCGGGCGGCCAGCGCCAGCGGCTGGCGCTGGCGCGCGCGATCCTCAAGGACGCGCCGATATTGCTGTTGGACGAGGCGACGAGCGCGCTCGATTCCGAATCGGAGCGGCTCGTGCAGGCCGCGCTCGCGAAGTTCACCAAGAACCGCACGACGCTCGTCATCGCACACCGGTTGTCGACCGTGCAAAACGCCGACCTCATCTGCGTCATGGAGCAGGGGACGATCGTCGAGACCGGCACCCACCGCGGGCTCCTGGCCGAAGGCGGCACCTATGCGCGCCTCGTGCGCTCGCAGGCCTTGAGCGACGAAGGTGTAGTGCAGGCGACCTGAGGCGCCCCATTTGTGCCTTGAGGCTCTCCAATATGCGCGGGAACGATGCGGTCGTTAGCACGTGGTGAAGGATCGTCTTGGTGCTGCCAAAAAGCCGGTTGAAGTAACCGAAGTTTTGCAGCTACCGGGCTAAGCGTAAGCATGCACGAAAGCCGCCGCGATTTCCTGCGCTTGGCCGCACGGACCTGCTTGATTGCCGCTCTCGGAGGGCGGGGCGTGCGCGCGTTGGCGGCCGGGCCGTCGGGGCGCCGCCCGTTCGAATTCGTTCCGCCAAACATGCTCGTCATGCCGATGCCTCACAACGCAGCTCCAGCGCTGAACCCCGATCTGGTGCAGAGGATCAAGTCGATCTCCAACGTGTTCGAGGTCGGCGGGACCGAGCCCGACTACGCGTACGTGGAGAACCTGGGGGATGGACGGGGTTACACCGTCACGCAGTATGGCTTCTGCACCTACAACAACGAGGTCGCGCAAGTCATCGACCGCTACGCCAAGCTCGTGCCGGACACGGAGTTGAAACGCTTTCTGCCTGAGCTGCCGCCCCAGTCCGACGGACGAAGCCGGCTCGCTGGTTTTGCCGCTGCCTGGCGCGAGGAGGTGCAGCGCTCGGGCGAGCTCGGCGCCGCCTGCGATGAGGAAGCGGATGAGCTCTATTTTCTCCCTGCCATGAAGGCCGCCGCTGCCGCCGGGGTGTCCTCGCCTATCGGCCAAGCGATCTTCTACGATACCTGGCTGCAGCACGGGGGGAACAGCGACCCGGATTCGCTACCCGCGATCGTCAAGCGGACCACCGCGAAGACGGGAGGCATAGGCGCAACCTCCGAGACCGAGTTCTTGCGGGCCTTTCTCGCCATTCGCAAGGAGGTGCTTCGCGATCCGTCGAACCGCGAAACGCGGGCCGCGTGGCGTGCCTCCGCCAGCCGCGTGGACGCGCTGCTGCATTTGCTCGACAGCAACCCGGGCCTCGTCCCCCCGATCAAGGTTGCCAGCGCCGACGTCGACGTCGTCGTGCTCTAGGCCGAGCGCTCATTCCCGCCGCAGCACGCTATCGACGAGGCGATTGGCCCAGCCTTTCGAGCGGAAGGTGCGTTTGAGCTCGTCGGGGTCGTACACGGTCTCCACCCATTCGAAGAAGGCCATCGGCTGCTTGGCGTTGTCCTCCAGGTACTTCTCGAAGAAGTAGTCGAGGATGCCGGTATGGGCCTGCCGGATGTGGCCATACTTTAAGGAGAGCTCCTTCTTCGCCTCGCTGAGCGGCACACCCTCGTGCAGGAAGCGGTAGAGCACGCTCATGAGGCCTGCGCGGTCGGCGCCCGACTTACAGTGCATGAGCATAGGGTACTCGATCTCTTGGAACAGTTGCCGCGCTCCCGCCAGCTCCTCGCGCGTCGGGGCGGCGCGCGAGCGGATCTGGAAGTTCACGAGCTTCAGGCCATGGCGCTCGCACGCCTCCTGCTCGAGCCAGTAGCTGCCGCATTGGCGCTCGCCGCGCAAGTTGACGACGGTGCGAATGCCCGCCCGCGCAAAGCGGCCGATGTGATGCGGGGCGGGTTGCGCCGAGCGCCAGGCACGAGCCGATATCTGATGTATGTTGGCGTAGGCGAGCCGGAAGATGCCGTGGTCGACGAGCAGCATGTCGAGATAGTTCGTCGTCGGGCCGAGCCGGCGGCGCAGCCACTGCGGCGAATGGCGCATGACCGCTTCCCGGAAGCTCCTCATCGCGCGCCGCCAGGAGCGCTTTGCCCGCTTCACCAATCCGGCCATGGGTCCGTTGAATTTCGTTTGAACCAGGATGATCTGGGATCCGGCGTCCGCGCCAGCCAGTCCCGCCGGGCTGCGGCGTGTGTGCCCGAACGTCCCAGTTTGCCATCGCTTGATATTCGCTATAGGAACCAGCTGCAAGTGGTTCGCCCGCGGACCGCTCGCGTGGAGCGTTTCGCGCCGAGGCACCCTTCCGGATGGCACGTTCGCCCGAGACGAAAGCCAGGCTGAATCGGCTCGCAGGCCGCGGCATCGCCAGCCTGATCGGCGTCGTGGGCCGCACCTCCCGCATAGTCCGCGAGCCCCCAGATCAGCTCCCCAGGCTCGAGGCGCTGCACCCCGCGATCGTGGCGGTGTGGCACGGCCAGTTCATGATGACGGCGGGCTTTTGGCCCTCCAAGCGCGTGAAGGTCGCGGCGATGGTCGCGCGCCACGGCGACGCCGAGCTCATCGGGGCCGCGATGTCGCAGTTGGGCGTCGAGCTCATCCGCGGCGCGGGTGCCGGCATGCGCCGCAAGGACCGCGGCGGCGCCCAGGCTTTGCGCCAAGCGGTGCGCGCGCTCAAGGACGGCCACTCCCTGGTGATGACGGCCGACGTGCCGCCGGGACCCGCGCGGCGTGCGGGCGCCGGCATCGTGACCATCGCCCGCCTCTCCGGGCGCCCGATCGTTCCCGTCGCCTCGGCGACCTCGCGCTTCATGGCGCTCAAGACCTGGAGCCGGCTGACCATCAACCTGCCGTTCTCGACGCTCGCCTACGTAGCCGGCGAGCCGATCGTCGTCGCGCCCGATGCGGACGAGGCCGCGCTCGAGGCCGCGCGCTTGCAGCTCGAGCGCTCCTTGAATGCCGCGACGGCACGCGCCTACGAGCTTGCAGGCGCCGACGTAAGGCGCATTGAGCCGCTCAGTCACGACGATCCGGGGGCTGCGCCGGCCGAGCCCGATCTGCGCCTCAAGGCCTATCGCACCGGCATGAGCCTCCTGCGCCCCCTGGCGCCGCTGCTGCTCAAGCTGCGCGAGCGCAGCGGCAAGGAGGACCCGCGGCGGCGCCCGGAGCGCTTCGGGGAGTCGACCGTGCCGCGGCCCGAGGGTGTGCTCGCGTGGATCCACGCGGCAAGCGTCGGCGAGACCAACTGCGTGCTGCCCGTCATCGAGGCGTTGAGCGCCGCGCGCCCCGACTTGAGCTTCCTGTTGACCACCGGCACCGTGACCTCGGCGAGCCTGGCGCAACGCCGCCTCGGCGCGCGCGCATTGCATCAGTACGTTCCGCTCGACGCGCCGGAGTACGCGGAGCGCTTCCTCGACCACTGGCGCCCGGACCTCGCGGTATTCACCGAATCGGAGATCTGGCCGTCGCTGATCCTGGCGACGTCGGCGCGCCATATTCCATTGGTGCTGGTGAACGCGCGCCTGTCGCACCGCAGCCGCCGCCGCTGGCAGCGCAACCGCGGCATGGCGCAGCCGTTGTTCAACCGCTTCGACGTGGTGCTCGCGCAGAACGACCGCTTGGCGGTCGGGTTCTCGACGCTCGGCGCGCGCAACGTCGCTCCCGTCGGCAACCTCAAGATCGACGCGCCGCCGCCCCCGGTGGATTTGGCCGAGCTCGAGCGCCTGAAAGGCGCCCTGCGCGACCGCCCGATATTTCTCGCCGCCAGCACGCACGAGGGCGAGGAGGAGGTCGTCGCCGACGCGCACCGCCAGCTCGCGCGCAACTTCGAGGGTCTTTGCACCATCATTGCTCCGCGCCACCCCGAGCGGGGTACCGCCATAGCCGAGCGCCTCAAGGATCTGGGCTTCACGGTCGCGCAACGCTCGCTCGGCGCGGTCCCGGGCGCGCGCACCGAGATCTACATCGCCGACACCATCGGCGAGCTCGGCACGCTCTACGCGCTGGCTCCGATCGCCTTCATCGGCGGCTCGCTCGTCGAACGCGGCGGCCAGAACCCGATCGAGGCCGTGCGCCACGGCGCGGCGGTCGTCACCGGGCCGCATTGGCAGAACTTTGCCGACGCCTACCGCGCGCTTCTGCGCCACCAGGGCGCCATCGAGGTGACCTCGGCGCGCGCTCTCACCGACGCCGTCTCGCGCCTCTTGCAGAGCCCCGCCGAGCTTGGCCGCATGCGGATCGGCGCGACGCAGGCGCTCGCCGCGCTTTCGGGCGCGCTGGAAAAGACGGTCGCGGCGCTCTTGCGATATCTCCCCGACGAGAGATTGAAGCGTGCGTCTTGAGGAACCGGGCTGGTGGTACGGCGAGGCGCCGGACATGCGCGCCGGGCTGCTCGCGCCGCTGGGAGCGCTCTACGGATGGGTCGCGCGCGCGCGCTACCAACGCCACAAGCCCTACCGCTCGCGCTTGCCGGTAATCTGCGTCGGCAACTTCACGGCCGGCGGCACCGGCAAGACGCCGCTCGCCATCGCCGTCGCCAAGCTGCTCATTGCGCGCGGCGTGACGCCGGCGTTTCTGACCCGCGGCTACGGCGGCAGCGAAGCGGGCCCCGTATGGGTCGAGGACGGCCAAGGTGCGGCGCGCCGCTTCGGCGATGAGCCGCTGCTGCTCGCCCGCGTCGCGCCGACGCTCGTGGCGCGCGATCGCGCCGCGGGGGCTCTCGCGATCGAGGCGAGCGGCCGCAAGGTCGGCGCCATCGTCATGGACGACGGTTTGCAGAACGGCTCGCTGGCGAAGGACCTGTCGATCGCTGCGGTCGATGGGGTGCGCGGCCTCGGCAACGGCGAGGTCATCCCGGCGGGGCCGCTGCGGGCGCCGCTCGAGTTCCAGCTCGGCCTCGTCGATGCGATCGTCGTGCGCGAGCCCGCGCAGGACGGCGCGGCCGCAGCCGGCGTGCATGAGCGCATGCGCCGCAACTTTCCCGGGCCGGTGCTCGCCGCGCGGGTGGGGCCGAGCGGCGATACCGGCTGGCTTGCGAGCCGGCCCGTCGTCGCCTTCGCGGGCATCGCCAATCCGCAGCGCTTTTTCGCGCTCGCCGAAGGTCTCGGCGCGCGCGTGCAGGAGCGTGTGTCTTTTTCCGACCACCACGCCTTCTCGCGCGCGGACGCGGAGCGTCTGCTCGCGCTGGCGCAGGCTAAGGCGTGCGACCTCATCACGACCGAGAAGGACTGGGTGCGGCTCGCCGGCGATGAGAGCTTAGGCGAGCTTCAGCGCAAGACGCGCACGCTCGCCGTCGAGATGACGTTTGAGGAGCGCGATCTCAATCGGCTGGTGGCGCTGATCGAGGCGGCGGCGCTCAAGCAGAGCCCCCCGCGCCCGCCTTACGTGCGGTGACGGCGCGTCTCGCAGTAGCGCTTCACCGACACTTCGGGCGAGACGTAGGCCTCTTGCAGCTCCACGCTCCAATAGCGCAGATCGGGCAGCATGATCGGCTCGCCGGTGACGGCGCAGCGCACGAAGTCGCCGGGCGAGATCACCTGGAACTCGCCGTCGAGGAACTTCACCTTGGCCTCGCCCCGGAGGCCGAAAAATCTGTCGATCCGGTTCATGAAACCTCTGCTTGCCGCCCCGCGCGGCTGTTCGGACATGACATTGCCAATCGCTGCGGCGGCGTCAAGGCGGGCGTTGCGTGGTTGTCCTTAAGGAGTGGGCCTTTAGAAAAGCGAGCCTTGGCCGCTGCCGCGCGGCCGCCGCGTGCGGCGCAGCTGGGGATTTGGCTCGGGCGCGGCGGCCGCTTGCCCGCTTTTCCTGTCGCCGGTGTGCACCGCACGCGCCTCGGCATCGACGCGGCCGTCGCGGAATTCCAGCTCGAGGGCGTCGCCCGCGTGCAGAGAGGCTGCCGCGCGCACCATGCGGCCGTCGCTGTCGCGCACGAGCGCAAACCCGCGCTGCAGGACGCCCTGGTAGCTGACGGACGCCAACAGCTTGGCCGAGCCTTCGAGCTGGCGCCGGCGCGCGGCGAGCCGGTTGATGAGGGCCTGTGCGGCGCGCGTGTTCAAGGCTTTGAGGCGCTCGCCACAGACGGCGATGCGCTGGCCGATGGGGCCGGGACGCAGGCGCGCGGCGGTGCGTACGTAACGCGTGTGATGTGCACGCGTGTTGGCGAGCAGCGCTCGCGCGAGCCGCTTCTCGCAGGCATCGAAGCGCTGGCGTGGCAGCGCGACGATGTCCTCTAGGCGGGGAAGGCCCCGCGCGGAGGCCTTCAAATGCGTGCGCGCCGCTTGCAGCGAGCGGCGCGCGGCGGCGCTCAGGCGCAGCCCGAACTTGTCGGTGCTCTCGGCGAGATCGGCGAAGCGCGGAACCGCCCATTCGGCGGCCTTGGTGGGCGTGGGCGCGCGGGCGTCGGCGACGAGGTCGATGAGCGTCCAGTCGGTCTCGTGACCGACCGCCGAGATGACCGGGATGCGGCTCGCGGCGACCGCGCGCACCACAATCTCCTCGTTGAAGCCCCACAGGTCTTCGAGACTGCCGCCCCCGCGCGCGACGATGAGGATGTCGGGACGCGCAAAGGGGGCGCCGGGCAGAAAGGCGTTGAAGCCCGCGATGGCCGCCGCCACCTCGGCTGCGCAGCTCTCGCCCTGCACGCGCACGGGCCACACGATGACCCGCGTCGGGAAGCGCTCGGCAAAGCCGTGCAGCATGTCGCGAATGACGGCGCCCGTGGGCGAGGTGATGATGCCGACGAGGCGCGGCAGGAACGGGCGCGGCTTTTTGCGCGCCTCTTCGAACAAGCCTTCCGCCGCGAGCTTGCGTTTTCTCTCCTCCAGAAGCGCCATGAGCGCGCCGACGCCGGCGGGCTCCAGCGCCTCGATGACGATCTGGTATTTGGACGAGCCGGGGTAGGTCGTCACCCGCCCCTGCGCGACGACCTCCATGCCCTCCTCGGGCTTCACCCTGAGGCGCTGCCACGTGGTCTTCCACACCACCGCCTCGATCTTGGCCTTGTCGTCCTTGAGGCCAAAATAGCAGTGGCCTGACGCATGCTGTCCGCGGAAGCCCGAGATCTCCCCGCGCAGGCGCACGTAGCCGAAGCCTTCCTCCAGCGCGCGCTTGATGGCGCCCGCGAGCTCGGAGACGGTGAACTCGGTCACGTTGGCGCCGGGCGCCGGCTGGGCTAGTGGCTGCGTCACGGTTTCCCGACCGTTTGTTGAGGGCCGATTCGATGATACATCAGGCCGCGCCGCGGGGCGCGCGGCACCTGCCGAGCGCCGGCATTATCCAAGAGAGTTTCCCTTGAAAGTCTGGCGATGAACATTCTCCTCATCGGCTCCGGCGGACGCGAGCATGCGCTCGGGTGGGCGCTAAGGGCGAGCCCGCTGCTCACGAAACTCTACTGCGCCCCCGGCAATGGCGGAATTGCCGAGATCGCCGAATGCGTGCCGCTCGCGGTCGCGGACCACACGGCCGTGATCCGCTTCTGCAAGGACAACGCCATTGATTTCGTCGTCGTCGGGCCGGAGGCGCCGCTGGTCGCCGGGCTCGTCGACGACTTGACGACGGCGGGCATCAAGTGCTTCGGCCCGCGGCAGGCGGCAGCAAGGCTCGAGGGATCGAAGGGCTTCACCAAGGACCTGTGTCGCGAGTTCGGCATTCCGACCGCTGCCTACGGCCGCTTCGACAACGTGGGTGCGGCGAAGGCCTACCTCAAGGGCCGGCGCCTGCCCATCGTGGTAAAGGCCGACGGCCTCGCGGCGGGGAAGGGGGTCGCGATCTGCGAAACGCTGGCGGAGGCGGAGGCCGCGGTCGAGGCATGTTTCTCTGGCGCCTTCGGCCGGGCTGGAGCCGAGGTCGTCATCGAGGAGTTCTTGACGGGCGAGGAGGCGAGCTTCTTCGCTCTCGTCGATGGCAGGACGGTGCTCCCGCTTGCCGCCGCCCAGGACCACAAGCGCGTCGGCGACGGCGATACCGGGCCCAACACCGGGGGCATGGGCGCCTATTCGCCCGCCCCCGTAATGACGGACGCGATGGTCCGCCGCACCATGGACGAGATCATCAAGCCGACGGTTGCGGCGATGGCGAAGCGCGGCACGCCCTATAAGGGGGTGCTGTTCGCGGGCCTCATGATCACCGAGGACGGCCCCAAGCTCATCGAGTACAACGTGCGCTTCGGCGACCCCGAGACGCAAGTTCTGATGGTGCGCTTGAAGTCCGACCTCCTAGCGGCGCTGCTCGCCACCGTCGATGGCGTGCTCCACCATTTCGACCTGCGTTGGAGCGAGGACGCCGCGCTCACCGTGGTCATGGCCGCCAACGGCTATCCCGGTCCGCCGCAGCTCGGCAGCGAGATCAAGGGTCTAAAGGCGGCGGCCGCCGTCGAAGGTGTGGAAATCTTTCACGCGGGCACCCGGCGGGAGGGGGACCGCTTTTTCGCCAGCGGCGGGCGTGTGCTCTCGGTTACCGCGCTGGGTCGCACCGTTGCCGAGGCGCAGGCGCGTGCCTACGCGGCCATCGCCAAGATCGATTGGCCGGGCGGCTTCTGCCGCAAGGACATCGGCTGGCGCGCCATCGCCCGTGAAAAGTCAGGAACGTGAGCTATATTTGAGCCAGATCACGGACCGGCAACGCATTTGCGCTAGGCTGCGGCCGCCTCCATCCTCATACCTGCGATGAGCAAGAAACCCGCTTCCGTCCCGGCACCTCACGTCCACTCGGCCGCGCCCGCGCTTTCCTCGCATGGGCCGACGATTGCGCTGGCGTTAGGCGGCGGCGGAGCGCGCGGGCTCGCGCACATCCCCATCCTCGAGGCCTTCGACGAGCTGGGCATTAGGCCCAAGATCATGGCCGGCACCTCGATCGGTGCCATTTTCGCCGCGGCCTACGCGTCGGGCCTGACGGGCCGGCAAATCCGCGCGCACACGATGGAGGTCCTGAAAAACCGGCTCGATCTCGTGCGCGATCTCTATGCGGCGCGGGTGCGGACGACGCGCCGCATCTGGAACATGTTTCCGGCAAGCTCGGCCTTTCTCGCCTCCGAGCGCCTGCTCGACATCATCTTGCCGAAGCGGATAGCGCGCGACTTCGCCCACCTCGCCATCCCCTTGAAGATCGTCGCCTCCGATTTTTACGCACAGGAGCCGGTGGTCCTCTCCTCGGGCCCGCTGCGCCAGGCGATCGCCGCCAGCATCGCGCTCCCCGTCATCTTCGAGCCGGTGCTGCTCGAGGGCCGCGTCTTGATCGACGGCGGCCTCGTCAATCCGCTGCCGTTCGATCTTGTTTCCGGCGAAGCCGACCTGACCGTCGCCGTCGACGTGAGCGGCGCGCCCGTGCGGCGCCCTGATCGCGAGCGCCCCAACGTGTGGGAGGCGCTGTTTGCGGCGAACTTCATCTTCGAGCGCACGATCATCAAGGAGAAGCTGCGCTCGCGCCAGCCCGACGTCTACGTCGACGCTGGCACCAGCCGCTATCAGGTGCTCGATTTCCTGAAGCTCGAAGAGATCCTCGCCGCCGCCGAGCCGGCAAAGGAGCGCTTCAAGGCGCAGCTTGCCCGCGTGATGGAGGCGGAGACGCTGCCGACGCTCGAAGCGCAGGAGGCCCAGAAGGAGCTCGCCTCGCCGCAGCATGGGGCAAGGCGCCTTCTGTTGAAGCGCAGGCGCATCGGCAAGGCCTAGCGCCGTGCCTCGAAGAAGCTGCGGAGCACAGTCATCGCACGCTCCTCTTCGATCCCGGTATAGATCTCCGGCCTGTGGTGGCAGGTCGGGTGATTGAACACGCGTGCCCCGTGCTCCACGCCTCCACCTTTGGGATCTGACGCGCCGTAGTAGAGGCGGCGGACGCGGGCAAAGGAGATCGCGGCCGCGCACATGGGGCACGGCTCGAGCGTGACGTAGAAGTCGCAGCCGACGAGGCGCTCGGAGCCGAGCTTGGCGCAGCTCTCGCGAATCGCCAGCAGCTCGGCGTGGGCCGTAGGGTCGTTCCACTCGCGCGTGCGGTTGCCGGCGGCGGCGAGAAGTGCGCCGTCGGGGCCGGTGACGACGGCGCCGATCGGCACCTCTCCGCGGGCGCCCGCTGCCTCGGCTTCGGCGAGCGCATGCGCCATTGGGGACAGCGTTGCCGGCATATGGTCCAAGTCCTCGCGCGGTGTCATAAGGGCTCGGCCACGACTAAACCAGATCCCATGACCAGTTCCCATGGCAAACGACCACGCGCGCAAGCAATTGCGCTCCCAAAGCCGGACGCCCGAGGCAGCCCCGGAAGAACCCATGCGCATCGCCAAGGCGATGGCACGGGCGGGCCTGTGCTCGCGCCGCGAGGCCGAGCGATGGATCGGCCAGGGCCGCGTTGCCGTCAACGGCAAGGTCCTCTCGACGCCGGCCTTTGAGGTCGGGGCCGCGGACAAGGTCACCGTCGATGGCAAGCCGCTCCCCGTCGCTGAGACCGCGCGGCTGTGGCGCTACTACAAGCCTAGGGGGCTGGTGACCACCCACAGCGATCCGCAGGGGCGCCCCACTGTGTTCTCCGCGCTGCCACCGGAGCTGCCGCGCGTCATCTCCGTGGGCCGGCTCGACTTCAACAGCGAGGGCCTCTTGCTGTTGACCAACAGCGGCGCGCTCGCCCGGCACCTGGAGCTGCCCTCGACGGGGTGGCTGCGGCGCTATCGCGTGCGCGCACACGGCCGCGTGACGCAGGAGCAACTTCATGCCTTGCGCGACGGTGTCGAGATCGAGGGCGTTCGCTATGGGCCCATCGAGGCGACGCTCGACAGCGTGCAGGGAGCAAACGCGTGGCTGACGGTCAGCCTGCGCGAAGGAAAGAACCGCGAGGTGCGGCGCGTCCTCAAAAGCCTCGCCCTCGACGTGAACCGATTGATCCGCATCTCGTACGGGCCGTTCCAGCTCCTCGACTTGAAACCCGGCGCGGTCGAGCCGGTGAAGCGGCGCGTGCTCGCCGAGCAGCTCGGGGTCAAGATGGCCGCCGAGCTCGCGCTCGATGCGCCCGTCGAAGCAGAGCGCACCCGCAGGAGGGAGCGCGCCAAGAAGGCGCGCCCGGCGTCATGAGGATTGTCGCCGGGCGCTTCCGCGGCCGCGCCATCGCGGCGCCCAAGGACGAAAGCGTGCGTCCGACCTCCGACCGCGTGCGCGAGTCCCTGTTCAACATCCTAGAGCACGGCATTGCGGGCTTCTCCCTTTCGGGCGCGCGCGTGATCGATCTCTTCGCCGGCACCGGCGCGCTCGGGCTCGAGGCCCTGTCGCGCGGAGCCGCCTTCTGCCTGTTCGTCGACGAGGCCGTGCCCGCGCGTGCGTTGATCCGCACCAACATCGAGCTCTTGCAGCTGACGGGCGCCACCCGCATCTTCCGCCGCGACGCGACCAATCTCGGCCCCGCGGGCACCATGGCGCCCTTCGCGCTCGCCTTTCTCGACCCGCCCTACGGCAAAGGGCTCGGGGAGCGCGCCCTGAAGGCGCTTGCCGACGGCGGATGGCTGTCGCCGGGGGCGGTGACTGTGTTGGAGGAGCGCGTGGGCGCGAGCATTGCGCTGCCAGGAGGCTTCACGGAGATCGACCGGCGGACGTACGGTGACACGCAGATCCTGCTCGCCCGCTACGAGCCGTAGCGCAGCCTTATTCCGGCTCGCGCGGCATCAAGATCCACAACAGGATGTAGATGATGACGCCCGGGAAGGCCGCCGACAGCAGCGTCAGTGCGGCGTAGATGACGCGCACGATCGTCGGGTCGAGGCCGAGCCATTTGGCGATCCCGCCGCACACCCCGGCGATGAGCGCGCCTTGGCGCACGCGCATCAACGGTTTCGACATCGGGTCGTTGTCCATCATGGCGCGGAGAATAGGTAAGTCGGTCTGCGATGCAAGGCCATAAATTTCCGCGGCGGCGGGCGCTCAAGGCGAGAGGCTGTTGATGTAGGCGACGATGGTGTCGACGTCCTTGTCCGACAGCTCGAACTTCGGCATCTCGTCGTGCGGGCGTGCGATGCCGCGCGACAGGGGCTCGCGCAGCGCCAGCACCGGGTGCTTCATGTAGAGGTCGCGCCAGCGCGGCGCGCGCGGATTGGCACTGTCGCCCGCCGGTCCGATGGCATGGCACCAGGCGCAATTCTTCTCGGCCAGCGCCTTGCCTTGGGCGATGAGCTTGTCGCTCTCCGCTCCCGCCGCCTCGGGCTCGCCCAGGCGCTTCAGGCCGTTCTTGGCGCCGACGAGCGCGGGGTCGAGCGCGAGCGCACGGCGGAAGTCGGCGGCGGCCGCCTGCTTGTCCCCGCGCGCCTCATAGACGTAGCCGCGGTTGTTGTAGGCGAGCGCGTACACGGGATTGAGCTGGATCGCCGCGCTATAGTCGGCGATCGCCTTCTCCAGATCGCCCGTCTTGCGGTAAGCGAGCCCGCGGCTGTTCAAGGCGGCTGCGTTCTTGGGATCGAGGCGCACCGCCACCGAGAAATCGACCACCGCCTCCGCCGCGTCGCCCTTGACGAGCTGTGCATAGCCGCGCGCGGTGAAGAGCCTCGCGGTCGGCTCGCTGTAGCGGATGGCCTGGGTCAGGTCGGCGACGGCGCCGGCGGCGTCCCCCTCGGCGAGGCGCGACTCTCCGCGGCCGAAATAAGAGGCTGCGTCGTCGCCCTTGAGGTTGATCGCCTCGGTGAAGTCGGCGATCGCCTGCTTGTGGTTGGCCTTCTCGGAATAGGCGGCGGCGCGAATGCGGTAGGCCTCGGCGCGCGGATCGTGAGTCGCGGGCTTCGCATCGATGACGGCGCTGCAGGCGCGGATGCGGGTCTCGATAGGCTTTGACTGCGCGCAGTCGGAAGGCGCGTCGTCGCCAACCACCGAGCTCGCAGTGGCAGCGACAACGAGCAGTGTGACGCTCAAGCGATTGCGTGTTCGGCTCATTGCGAAGCTCCCCGGCTCGAATCGGTGCACTTGGAGTGCAGGTAGCGCCGGCGCGATCGGGTTGGGTTGCGCCAGATCAATCGGCAGGCGATTCCGGGTGGATTACCGGCGGCCGAACAGGCGCTCGATGTCGGCGAGCTTTAGCTCTACGTAGGTTGGCCGGCCGTGGTTGCACTGGCCCGAGTAGGGCGTCGCCTCCATATCGCGCAAAAGCGCGTTCATCTCCTCGGGTGCTAAGCGCCGCCCCGCGCGCACGCTGCCGTGGCAGGCGAGCGTTGCGCACACGGCCTCGAGCCGCTCCTTCAACGCGAGCCCTTCGCCGTCTGCAGCAATTTCGGCGGCAAGATCGCGGACGAGGCCCCGTACGTCGGTGTCGCCCAAGAGCGCCGGCACCTCGCGCACCGCGACCGCCCCCGGCCCGAAGGCCTCCAGCGCGAGCCCCAGCTCGGCGAGCTCGCCTGAACGCGCAGCGAGCGCGGCGGCCTCCTCGGGCGCCAAGTCCACGATCACGGGCATCAAGAGACCCTGGCGCGCCACGCCGCCCGCGGCCAGCATCGCCTTCATGCGCTCGTACACGAGGCGCTCGTGCGCGGCGTGCTGGTCGACGATGACGACGGCATCGCGCGTCTGCGCCAGGATGTAGGTCTCGTGCAGCTGGGCGCGCGCGGCGCCGAGCGGGCGGTCGAGAAGGGCATCGGGGATGGGCACGGCATCGGCGCGCGCATCCGCGCTCGGGGCGAAAGTCTCGAGCGGCGCCTGCAACGCTTCCGCGAGACCGAGGGCGCCGGAGGAGCGCGGCGCCGGATAGGATCCGCGCGCGCGCTCGAAGGGTACGATGTTGGGCCGCATCTCGCCGAGCGTGGCCGCGCCGCCCAGAGCGGAGGCACGGTGTCCGGCTTCGAGCAGCGCGGCGGCGAGGGCATTGACGATCAGCGAGCGCACGAGGCCCGCATTGCGGAAGCGCACCTCGGCTTTGGCCGGATGCACGTTGACGTCGACCTCCTGCGGCGGGAGCGCGACGAACAACGCGAGCAGCGGATGGCGCCCGCGCGGGATCAAGTCGCCGTAGGCCGCGCGCACGGCGCCGATCAGGAGCTTGTCCTTCACCGGGCGCCCGTTGACGAAGAGGTATTGCTGGGCGGCATCGGGACGGTGCAGCGTCGGCAGCCCGGCAAAGCCCGATACGCTCACGCCCTCGCGTGCGCCGGCAACGGGCAAAGCGTCCGCCATGAACTCGCGGCCCATGATGCGGCCGAGGCGCTGCAACAGTCCCTCCGCGCCCGCTGCCTCTTCAGGGAGCTGCAGCCCGGCGCGCTCGCCCGTCGTGAGCGTGAAGGCGACGCCCGGGTGAGCCATGGCGAGCCGCTTCACCACCTCGGCGACGGCCTGGTTCTCGGCGCGCTCCGACTTCAGGAACTTCAAGCGCGCGGGCACGCTGGAGAAGAGCCCGCGCACCTCGATCACGGTGCCGGGGTTGCCGGCGGCGGGCCGCAGCTCGCCCTTGCTGCCGCGGTCGACCGTGATGGCGAAGGCCTCATTTGCGGCTTGCGCACGCGAGGTGAGCGTCAACGTGGCGATGGAGCCGATCGAGGGCAGCGCCTCGCCGCGAAAGCCGAGGGTGCGGATGGAAAAGAGGTCCTCCTCGGCAAGCTTGGAGGTGGCGTGGCGCTCGACCGACAGCTCGAGATCGGCGGGGTCCATGCCGCAGCCGTTGTCGGTGACGCGGATGAGAGAGAGGCCGCCGGAGGCGGTGACGACGCCGATCCCGGTTGCGCCCGCATCGAGCGCATTCTCGACGAGCTCTTTGACCACGCTCGCCGGGCGCTCGATGACCTCGCCCGCGGCGATGCGGTTGATCGTCTCCGGCGATAGCTGGCGAATGGCCACGTGACGCTCCCTTGCGCGATCAAAGAAGCGATAGCCGATCCGTCGATTCGCCTCGACTGGCGGCGGGGATGCTCGCAGCCTCGGCAGCGTGGCTGTTGGGCGCTGAGTGGGCGGTCTGGTGTAGCCACTCGGCCACAATGGCGGTCCGAATTGCATGCCGCTAGCGCCGGACCGATGGCGGTCATGCCGTTGAGCTACCTATGCTAAATTGGAATTGATACGAACGCGGGCATCCAGCCGGTAAGGTCGACGTAAGCCTCCCGTGAGGTCGGCGCGATAGTGTGGATGACTTGTGGGGAGTTCGAGGGCGGCTTGAATTTGAGGGTTCTCATCGTCGCGCTGTCTGCGGCCGCGGTCCTATTGGACCCGGTGGTTCCCGCTTGCGCGGACGGCCTCATCCAGGAACTGAAGATCGGCGTGCTCGACCACGACGTGCCCGACCTATGGAGCGGCTTCCGCGCCGAGCCCAACTCGGCCGACATCAACGTGGAGGCGATCTTCTCGCCGTCAGTCTCCTTCCTCGGCGGCACCATCTCGCCGGCGCTGGGTGCCTCGATCAGCACCATTGGCGCCACCAGCGACGGCTACCTCGACGCGCGCTGGCAGATGGAGACGGGCTGCGGCATCTTCTTGGGTCTTGGTGTCGGCGGCGCGGTTCACAACGGGCAATTGAAGCTCGAGGACTGGGACCGCAAGGCGCTGGGCTCGCGCGTGCTGTTCCATATCCCGCTCGAGATCGGCTACCGGTTCGACGAGCACAACAGCTTGTCGGCGTACTTCGAGCACATGTCGAACGCCTACACCGTGAGCCCCAACGAGGGGCTCGACCGCCTCGGCGTCCGTTACGGTTACCGTTTCTGATTCAATTGAGGAATTTTCATCCGCGGCGGCCGGCCCGGCTCGCCGCCGCCACCGTGCGCCTGTAACTTCTCATGGGCTCCGGGCGTATCAGCCCAGAGCAATTCTCGAGAAGGAGCATAGGATGCGGGCTGCAGGCTTTACCAAATTGGCGGTCGTGGCGTTTGGTGCGCTTTTGCTGGCCGCGGTGCCCGCACAGGCGTTCCAGACCAAGGCCTTCGACGCCGCGAGCTTCAAGGCCGCGCAAAGCGCCGGCGACGCGATCCTCGTCGACGTGTTCGCGCCCTGGTGCCCCACCTGCAAGGCGCAGCAGCAGGTGTTCGACAGCCTGAAGGACAAGCCCGAGTACGCCAAGGTCACCGTCTTCAAGGTCGATTTCGACAACCAGCCCGACGTCGTGAAGAGCTTCGGCGCGCGCATGCAGAGCACGCTCATCGCCTACAAGGGGGAGAAGGAGACCGGGCGTTCGGCCGGCGACACCAACCCCCAGTCGATCGAAGCCCTGCTCGCTTCGACCCTCAAGTAGCCGAGGCACGCATGACGGCGGGAAGCATCGCATTCGCATTCCTGGCGGGGCTGTTGTCCACGCTGTCGCCGTGCGTCCTGCCGCTGTTGCCGGCGATCCTCGGGACGGCGGTCGGCGAGCACCGTCTCGGGCCCGTCGCGCTCGCCGCGGGCCTCGCGCTGTCGTTCGTGGCCATCGGCCTCTTTATCGCCACCGTCGGCTACGGCATCGGGCTCGACGCCGGGTTTTTCCGCCTCATCGCCGCAATGCTGCTGATCACCATCGGCGTGATCCTGATGGTGCCGGCGCTGCAGACGCAGTTCGCGGCGGTGGCGGCACCGTTGAGCGCCTGGAGCGAGACCAGATTCGGCGGCTTCGAGACCTCGGGCCTCAACGGCCAATTCGCCCTCGGCCTCTTGTTGGGTGCAATTTGGAGCCCGTGCGTCGGCCCGACGCTCGGCGCAGCATCCGTGCTCGCCGCCCAAGGCAAGGACTTGAGCGAGGTCGCGCTCGTCATGCTGGTGTTCGGGCTCGGCGCGGCGCTGCCGCTCTTGCTCCTCGGCACGCTGTCGCGCGCGGCCATGCAACGCTGGCGCACCCGCCTGCTGGAGGCCGGCAAAGGCGGCAAGATGCTGCTCGGCGGACTGCTCGTCGCCGTCGGCCTCCTGATCGTGACGGGGCTCGACAAGCGCTTCGAGACGCTCGTCGTCAACGCGTCGCCCGCTTGGCTGACCGCGCTCACCACCCGCTACTAGGAGGCCCCGATGCAAAAAGCTGCCATCGCGCCTCGCACCGAGCTCATCTACCGGCATGCGCTGATCGTGCGCGTCACGCATTGGATCAACGTGCTCTGCCTGCTCGTGCTCTTGATGAGCGGCCTGCAGATTTTCAACGCGCATTCGACCCTCTATTGGGGCAGCAAGTCGGAACCCGACCGTGCGGTCCTGTCGATGCGCACGGTGCAGCGCGATGACGGCAGCTATGCCGGCCTGACCACCATCGGCCCATGGACGTTCAACACCACCGGTGTGCTGGGACTCTCGGGCTCGGGCGAGGACCTGGAAAGCCGCGGCTTCCCGTCCTGGGTCACGCTCCCGTCTTACCGCGATTTGGCGACGGGCCGGCGCTGGCACTTCGCCTTCGCGTGGCTCTTGGTGCTGAATGGGCTCGCCTACCTCGCCTATTCGTTTTGGAGCGGCCATGTGCGCGGTGACCTGTCGCCAACGCGGGGCGAGCTTGCGCACATCGGCACCTCGATCTCCGAGCACGTTCGCTTCCGCTTCCCCAAGGGCGAGGAAGCGAAGCACTACAACCTGCTGCAGAAGCTCGCCTATCTCGCCGTCATCTTCGGGCTGTTGCCGCTGGTGATCCTGTCCGGGCTCACCATGTCGCCCGGGCTCGACGCCGCCTTCCCGTTCCTGCTCGACCTCTTCGGCGGACGCCAATCCGCGCGCACGGTGCATTTCCTGTGCGCCACCGGCATCGTGCTGTTCGTGCTGGTGCACGTGTTCATGGTGATGGTCTCGGGGCTGTGGAACAACCTGCGCTCCATGATCACCGGCCGCTACGCCATCGAGACGGCGGAGGGAAGCCATGGCTGACAACACGCTGACCCGCCGCGGATTCCTGACGCGCAGCGCCGCGCTCGGCGGCGCGGTCCTGCTCGGCGGATGCGATAATTCCCTTTCCCGCTCGCCCGCGTTCCGCGATCTGCTATCGCGCGCCGAAGGTGCGACGAAGGGGGTGCAGCGGCTCATCCTCTCCAATCGCGCGCTGGCGCGGGAGTACACCGAGGCGGACCTGTCGGCGCACTTCAAGGCGAATGGCTCGACATCGGTCGACGATCCGAGATACCGGAGCCTGGCTCAAGGTGGTTTCGCCGACTGGAAGCTGAAGATCGACGGCCTCGTCGATCGCCCGACGGAGCTCACGCTCGCCGAGCTGCGCAGGCTGCCCGCGCGCACGCAGATCACCCGGCATGATTGCGTCGAGGGCTGGAGTGCCATCGGCAAGTGGACGGGGGCACAGCTCGCGCCGCTCTTGCAGAGCGTGGGCCTCAAGCCCGATGCCCGCTACCTGGTGTTCCACTGCGCCGACACGCTGGGGAACGACGGCCTCTACTACGAGAGCATCGATTTGATCGACGCCTTCCACCCGCAGACGATCCTCGCCTACGACATGAACGGGGCCCCGCTCGCCGAGCCGCACGGGGCGCCGCTGCGCCTGCGCGTGGAGCGCCAGCTCGGCTACAAGCACGCCAAGTACGTGATGCGCATCGAGGCCGTGTCGAGCTTTGCGAAAATGCGGGGCGGCCGCGGCGGCTTCTGGGAGGATCTCGGCTACGAGTGGTACGCCGGCATCTAAGGGCGCGGCTACTCTTTCTCGTCGAGCTTCAGGCACACTGAATTGATGCAGTAACGCTTGCCGCTCGCCGTGGGGCCGTCATCGAACACGTGGCCCAGGTGCGAGCCGCAGCGCGCGCAGGTGATTTCGGTGCGCACCATGCCATGCGAGCTGTCGGTGTGGTACTCGACCGCGCCCGGCAGCGCCTCGTCGAAGGACGGCCACCCCGTTCCCGAATCGAACTTGGCGCCGGAGGAGAACAGCCTGTTGCCGCAGGCGGCGCAGGTGAAGGTGCCGTCGGCCTCGGCGTGCAGGTATTCGCCGGTGAAGGGCGGCTCGGTCCCCTTCTCGCGCAGCACACGGTACTGCTCCGGCGTCAACAGCTTGCGCCAGCCTTCCTCGCTCGTAGGCATCGGTTTGTCGGCCATGGCGAACCTCCTAGCGCGAGCCAGCCGCTCATAGGGCCCGCGGGTGGCCGTAACTCTAGCCCTTTTTGGCGGGGGCGACAGCGACCGGGCCGAGCGCCGGCTTGCCGACGATGGTCACGATGAGGTTCTGGGTCTCGAGCAAGTGCTTGGCGACGCGCTTCATGTCGTCGAGGGTGACGGCAGCGATCATGGCGTTGCGGTTCTCGACGTAGTCGGGCCCGAAACCGTCCATCTTGAGGCCCAAGAGCTGCGTGGCGATCTTGGCGTTGGTGTCGAAGCGCAG
>DATIZL010000100.1:0-7088 GCA_035517115.1 Hyphomicrobium sp. | reverse complement strand
CTCGCCCTCGCGGTTGACGAACTTCCAGTGTCGCTCGGGGGTGGCATGGGCCGCCAGCACTGCGCCCTTCGCGGTCACGGGCAGGCGCTCGATGTAGGCCGCAGCACGCTCTAGCCCGATTGCCTCAAAGCGTGTCGCCTCAGCGCCCGCATCGCCCGCGTCTCGCGCGAGCCTTGCCAGCCAGTTCGCCTGCGCCGCTGGCGCGGCCGACGCCAGCAGCAGCGCTGCTGCCGTGCCGCGCATCACCGCATGACCGATCGCCCAGGCAAAGTCCATCGTCGGCTCCCGCTCTTCAAGGCAAGCCTATACACACTGTTTGGACAGAATTCAGCCAGCTCGGCTATGGGAAGCCGGACAAATCCAAGGCTCAAGGCACAAGGATTAGCGGCGCGATGCCCATTGTGAAGGCAACGGAGGAGGCGATCGCCAAGGCGGCGGCGCTGCTGCGCGAGGGCAAGCTCGTCGCCTTCCCCACCGAGACCGTCTATGGCCTCGGCGGCGATGCCACTAACGGCCGCACGGTGGCGGCGATTTTCGCAGCCAAGCGTCGCCCGCGCTTCAACCCGCTGATCGTGCATTTCGCCGATGCCGCCAAGGCCGGCGAGCACGCGGAGATGACCCCGCTCGCGCACCGTCTCACCGCGGCGTTCTGGCCCGGGCCGCTGACGCTGGTGCTCGCCCGGCGCGTGGGCTCATCCATGTCCGAGCTCGTCAGCGCCGGCCTCGACAGCGTCGCCGTGCGCGTCCCCGATCACCCGGTGGCGCAAGCGCTCCTGCGCGCGGCCGGCTCACCGCTCGCCGCGCCATCGGCCAACCGCTCCGGCCACTTGAGCCCGACGCGGGCCGAGCACGTCTACGCGGACTTCGGCGACGGTATCGCGTTGATCCTCGACGGCGGACCGACGGCGCACGGGCTGGAATCGACCGTCATCGACGCGCGGGGAGACGAGCCGGTGTTGCTGCGGCCCGGCGCCGTCACCGCCGAGACCATCGAGGCAGTGCTCGGCCAGCCGCTGCGGCGACGGGGCACCTCTGCGGAGAAGCCGAGCTCTCCCGGCCAGCTCCAATCACACTATGCCCCGCGCGCGCGGCTGCGGCTCGGCGCGGCCAGCGCAAACGCAGGCGAGGCGCTGCTGGCGTTCGGGCCCAAGGCCCCGGGGGACGGCCCGCGGGCAATCAATCTCAGCCCCAGTGGCGATCTTATCGAGGCGGCAGCCAATCTCTTCGCCGCCCTGCGCGCGCTCGATGCGACCGGCGTCGATACGATCGCGGTGATGCCAATCCCGGAGCAGGGATTGGGCGAAGCCATCAACGACCGGCTGCGGCGCGCGGCGGCACCGCGCGGCTAAAGCGCTGTTATGCCTCTAATGGGCCGGTGTTGCGGGCGCCTCGGTTCCGGGAGCGGCGGGCTTGCCCGCTCCCGCACGATCGGGCGACACGGCAACGATGGCATAGGAGAGGAGCAGCGAGAGGACGGCCAGCGCCAGCACTCCCAACAGCCTCTGCACGGGCGCGACCACGGGAAAACTCCTCGATTGCGTGTTGGCGTTCCCAACGCTACGCCGGTAAGGATTGGCGGAACCGCAGTCCTTTCGTCAACGGTGATGCGATTGTTTGCCGCCGTGACCGCCGAAGGATCAGCCCCAGTGGCCAACCGCATGCAGAACGGGACGACCGATCGCTCGCGCCCCGAGCGCACCGAAGCCGTGTTGCAGCGGCTTACCGAGATCGTCGGGCCTGCGCACGCGATCCGCGACCCGGACCGGCAGCTCCCCTACCTCACCGAGTGGCGCGACCGCTACCGGGGCCGCGCCGCACTCGTGCTGCGACCCAGCTCAAGCGCCGAGGTTGCCCGCATTCTAGCTGTCGCCAACGAGGCGGGCCTCGGCGTCGTCCCGCAGGCCGGCAACACCGGTCTCGTCGGCGGGCAGATCCCGTCCCCGGGCGGCACCGAGATCGTGCTGTCGGTCTCGCGCCTCAACCGCGTGCGCGCAATCGACGAGACGACCATGGTGGTCGAGGCTGGCGTCACCCTGCTCGACGCGCAGGTGGCGGCCGAGCGCGCGGGGCGCCTCTTCCCCTTGAGCCTGGCGTCGGAGGGAAGCTGCGAGATCGGCGGCGTGCTTGCGACCAATGCCGGCGGGGTCGGCGTGCTCGCCTACGGAAACGCGCGCGCGCTCGCGCTCGGGCTCGAGGTGGTGCTGGCCGATGGACAGGTTTGGGACGGCCTGCGCGCCCTGAAGAAGGACAACACCGGCTACGACCTGCGCGATCTCTTCATCGGCTCGGAAGGTACGCTCGGCATCATCACCGCCGCGGTCTTGAAGCTGTTCCCCCGCCCGCGCGAGAAGGCGACCGCGCTTGTTGCGCTGCCCGACGTTGCCGCGGTCGCCGCACTGTTCCGGCTGGCGGAGACGCGCGCGCACTCGGGCCTCACGGCGTTCGAGTTCATGAGCCGGCTCGCAGTGGAGCTCGTCATCCGGCACGTGCCGGGCACGCGGCTTCCGCTGAGGACCCCGGCGCCGTGGTACGTGCTCATCGAGATTTCGGGCGCGGAGACCGACGGCTCCGCGGCGCTCACGATGGAGCGGCTGCTCACCGAGGCGAGCGAGAAGCAGCTCTTGAGCGACGCCGTGCTCGCGGGGTCGCTGGCGCAGGCGCAAAGCCTGTGGCGCTTGCGCGAGACGGCATCGGAAGCGCAGAAGCCCGAAGGCGGCAGCATCAAGCACGACATCTCGGTGCCGATCGCGCTGATCCCCGAGTTCCTGCGCCGCGCCGAGGGCGTCGTAGAGGCCGTGTGCCCGGGCGCGCGCCCCGTGGTCTTCGGTCACTTCGGCGACGGCAACGTCCACTACAACGTCTCGCAGCCGCCGGGCATGGACAAGCAGGCTTACCTTGCGCTGTGGGATGAAATGGCAGGGGCCGTGCACGATCTCGTCGCCGAGATGGGCGGCTCGATCTCGGCCGAGCACGGAATCGGACAGATGAAGCGCGCCGATCTTGTGCGCTACAAGAGCGCGGTCGAGATCGCGCTGATGCGCAAGATCAAGGCGGCGCTCGACCCCAAGGGCATCCTCAACCCCGGCAAGCTGCTGTAGCGGCTCTAGAGCAGCGTCAGCGTCCCGACCGGCTCCTGCACTTGCGGGCCCTCGTTGCGGGGATCGTTGAGCGCGCGGCTCACCTCGATGATGTCGAGGAAGTCCTCGGGCGCGGGGACAAGCAGCTTCACGGCATCGACCGAGCTACCTGAACGACAATCAAGCCATCTGTCGAAGTTTTCAGGCGCTATCAATGCCGGCATTCGGTCATGTAAAGCCGACATTGCTGCGTTTGCAGGGACCGTAAGGATGGCCATGGTCTCGATCTCGCTGCCGTCCGCCCCGAGCCAATTTTCGAATATCCCCGCGAGCGCCATCGGCCCTCCCGCGCGCGGTCTGACAAGATGCGGACGCTTGGCGCCGGGCACACCCTTCCACTCGTAGAAAGCGTCGGCGGGGACAAGACAGCGGCGGTGGCGCATCGCCGCGCGGAACGAGGGCTTGTCCGCCGCCGATTCAGCGCGCGCGTTGATCAGCATCTTGAAGGCGCGCGGATCCTTGACCCAGGCCGGGATGAGCCCCCAGCGTACGAGCGCCATCTCGCGGCCCCCCTGCGGCCTATCGCGCACGATGGCGACCGGCTGCGAGGGCGCGATGTTGTAGCGCGGGGGAAACACCGCCTCGTTGTCGTAGCGGAAATAGGCGCGCACCGCTTCGGGCGGCGAGGTCAGGCTGTAGCGCGAGCACATGCGTTCAATGTAGACAGTCACGCGCGGCGGGAGAAGCGCCTGCGGGTGATCACCGCGGCACCCCGGTGCCGCGCCACGGCCCAGAATCGGTGCTAGTGTCGCTCAACGATGCCAAGCCCTCGTCACAGCCCTGCCCGGTCGCTGCTCGCATGCTGCGCGCTCTCGCTCGCCACGAGCGCAGCGCACGCGGCCTCACCCGACACCAAGCCCTACGACGACCGCCTGTTCCGCCTCTCGGAGATCCTCGGGGCCGTGCACTACCTGCGCGAGCTGTGCGGGGCAGACGAAGGGCAATTGTGGCGCCAGCGCATGGGCGAGCTGCTGCAGGCCGAGGGCTCCTCGGCGCTGCGCCGCGCCCGCCTGACGCGCAGCTTCAACAAGGGCTACCGCAGCTACAGCCGCACCTATAACACCTGCAGCCCGTCGGCCCAGAACGCCATCAACCGCTTCCTGACCGAAGGTGCGCAGATCGCGGACGGCCTCGTGAAGTCGGTCCCGTAAGGGGCGGGCCGCCGGCCGTTTACTGTGAACGGGAAGCGCCCCTTTTTCGCACACATCTGCGTGTTAAGAGGGTGAGCTGCCAGTCGACGCGGCCCCAAGCCAATCCGTCGCCAAAACTTGCGGGGGCAAGGACGGACAGGCGGGGTGCGCATCCGGGGAGGGACCCATGCGAACGTTCGAGGGATTGGACCCGGAGGATTCGTCCTTCAAGGCCCTGAACCTTATTCTCGCTGCCTGGGACGAGGGAACCGAGTGCGGTGTGCCGCCCGAGCAGATGGCGTACGCCGCGCTGTTCGCGGCGCTGACCGATCTCGTCGCTCACTTCGGCGAGGAGGCGGTGGTCAAGCTCGCGCGCGGGCTCGAGCAGCGCATCCACGTCGGCGAGTTCACGCTTCACCGCACACGGCAGTAGCCGGAGCGCCTAGAGCAGCGTGAGCCACTTCAAGCCGACCTCGCCCACGAGCAGCACGCCGAATCCCAAAAGCAAAAACCCCGTGACCTGGTTGATGAGGCGCAGCCGCCTCTCGTTCAACAGGTGACGGAAACGTCCGATCAGATTCGATAGGCTGAACCACCACAGAAAGCTGCCGCCCATCACCGCTGCGACGATGGTCAGTGCATCGACGTAGCCCTCGACCTCCACGAACGTGGAAACGCCGCCGAAGATGGCAAAGAGGCCCAGCACCGCACCCGGATTGGTGATGGTGAGGAGGAAGGTCTGCGGGATGTCCCACACGAAGTCGCGTAGGGTTTCCCTGTGGCCTTCTTCCGTCGCCAGAGGCATGAAGCGCGGCGCCGCGAGCGACAATTGCAGGCCGAAGGCGACCAGCACCAAGCCGCCCAGGATCTGAATGGTCATCCGGTGGTACTGGACTGCGCCCGAGATGGCGCCCACGCCGAGGGCCGCGCAGAGCGCGATCAGCCCATCGCCGAGCATGGCGCCGAGGCCGGCCGCAATCCCACCCCAGAAGCCGCGCTCGATGGCGCGCTGAATGCACAGCACATTGACGGGCCCGACGGGAGCGGAGACAAGGATTCCGATGATGACGCCGACGGGGATGATCAGCGGATTGGGCAGAAGATGCATTCACAGTCCCTTGTCGGCCGCGCACCGGAGCGCAAAGGCATGCGCGGCGCAGGGGTTACACCCTTGAAAACACGCGATGAGGCTTTGGCGCGATGGCTCGGCGCATTCCGGAGCTGGCAGCGCCTCCTCCCGCCGCGCCGGAGCTCACCGATGCCGCGTTCCCCCGCGTTATGCTCGGGCCGGCTCTTGGTATTGGTACTGGCGGCCCTTCTCAATGTCTATCGCGAGCCGGCCGGTGCGCTGGAAAGGCGCGCTCCAGAATCCCCGGCGCTGCAGCGCCAGCATTCCGGGGAGCCGACTAAGCCACCTGCGCCCCTTGCGGCGAAGGAGAAGCCGATCCCAAGTCCGGTGGAGGAGATGCGCCAGGCGATCCTTGCCGCCGCTCAGTCGGGGCGCATTGAGGAGCTCCGGGTGCCGCTCGACTGGAACGAGATGAAGCCCGACGTGACCCCCAACCTTAGCGACGACCCGATCGCCTACTGGAAGAAGACGTCCGGCGATGGCGAAGGGCGTGAGGTGCTGGCGGCGCTGGTCAATATGCTCCAGATGAGGCCTGCGACGGTGCCGCTGGGCAAAGACCCGGAGAACAATCTGATCTACGTGTGGCCCTACCTCGCCGAAGCCAAGCTCGACGCGCTCACGCCTTCGGAGGAAGTCGATCTACTGCGCCTTATGAGCCCCGACTCCGCCAAAGCGATGCGCCAGGCAAAGAAGTGGACGTGGTGGCGCCTCGTTATCGGGGCGGACGGCACCTGGCATTCGTTCAAGAAGGGCGAGTGATGCGCGCAAGCGCTTTCTTCGCGGCGCGCGGGCCGTATACTTGCGCGCGCCAAGAATAGAGGCCGAAGGCGCTGAGGGGCTGCGATGATGTGGCGAGTGGCGTTGACGCTAATGGCGGTCGCGAGCCTCACGTGCCCTGCCGCGGCGCAGTGGTATCCCGGATGGGACGGCTACGCCGACCGGCCCTACTACGGCCCCCGTCCGTACTACGACAACCGGGGCTACTGGGATCAGCCGCGCCGCGACCCATACGACGATGGCTATGACCGCTATGGTCGCTACGCGCCCGACCAGGGCTGGGGAAACCAGGACCGCAGCTGGGAGGGCGAGCGCGGCACTGACGATGACCGCTACTACGAGCGGCGGCCGGAGCAGCCGCGCGGCGGCTATGGCGTCGTGCGCGACGGCGGCCCGCGCCCCTTCATTACGCCCAAGGCCCCGCCTCGCATCGAGTTCCACAGCAGCTTTCCGCCCCGCTCCATCGTCATCGATACCGCGGGCCGCAAGCTCTACTTCATCCTGTCGCCGACCGAGGCCTACCAGTATCCGATCTCGGTGGGGCGCGAGGGCTTTGCCTGGAGCGGCACCGAGGTCATCAGCCGCAGGCAAGAGTGGCCCGACTGGTACCCGCCGAAAGAGATGATGGCGCGCGATCCGCGGGTGCCTGAGAAAATGACCGGCGGCATCAACAATCCGCTCGGCGCGCTGGCCCTTTATCTCGGCAAGACCCTCTATCGCATCCACGGCACCAACGACCCCAACTCGCTCGGGCGCGCGGCCTCCTCCGGCTGCTTCCGCATGATGAACGAGCATGTGCTGCATCTGGCGATGCTGGCGCCGATCGGCACGCCGGTTACCGTCCGTCAAGCGCCTGCCGGCCTCGGTGCAGGCGGTCTCTGCGCGGCCCCCCACGACCTATTACGACCGCTACGC
>DATIZL010000099.1:0-6326 GCA_035517115.1 Hyphomicrobium sp. | reverse complement strand
GAACGACGCGCTGGAAGCTTCCGAAAAGAAGGATCAGGAGAGCCAGTCGCGCATCAAGGACTTGGGCGCCCGCCTCAATGCTGCGCTTGCCCGCCAGGTGCAGGAGCTGCAGCGCTACCGCTCGGACTTCTTCGGGCGCCTACGCGAGCTGCTGAAGAACCGCAAGGACATCCGCGTCGTCGGCGACCGTTTCGTGTTTGAGTCCGAGGTGCTGTTCCCCTCAGGCTCCGACCAGCTCACGCCCGAAGGCCTCGCAGCGATGGACCAGCTCGCATCCGCCATCATCGAGCTTGAACGGCAGATACCCAAGGAGATCGATTGGGCCCTGCAGGTCGACGGGCACACCGACATCCGCCCGATCTCCAGCCCGACCTTCCCATCCAACTGGGAGCTGTCGACCGCGCGCGCGATCGCCGTCGTCCGCTATCTCATCAAGCGCGGCGTTTCGCCGGAGCGCCTCGTGGCCGCCGGGCACGGTGAGTTCCAGCCGTTGGAGCTGGGTAAGGACGAGCAAAGCCTGCAGCGCAACCGCCGCATCGAGCTCAAGCTGACGAATAAGTAGACGCGTCGCTCACCCTCAGGGTGAAGGCGCTGGGGTGCCAGCCGGTGCGCCCGGACTCTGTTGTTTGGCCGCGAGATCGGCGAGCGCGGCTGCAAGCCTTTTCTGCGTCTCCGCAAGCTCGGCCTTGAGGCTATCGACCTCTCTCTGAAGCGGCGCTGCCGCCTGCTTTGCACTGGCCTCCGCCGCGGCTGCCGCGCCCTGCAGGTCGGTCACCTGTCCCTGCAGTTTCGTCACCTGCCCCTGCAGGTCGTTGATCTGCGCGGAGGCCGCCGCTGTATCGGCACGCGATTGCTTGAGCGCGGCTTCTGTCGCCTCGTTGCGCCGGTTGGCGTCCTCGAGCTGGCGGTTGAGATCGTTAGTGTTCGCCTGCAAGCGATCCTTGTCCCGCGCCAGGGCCGCGCGTGCATTCTCGGCCTCCCTATAGAGCCTGTCGCGGTCGAGCGCTTCGTAGCCGGCATAGATCGTGAGCGCACCGAGTGCCAGCACAACGAGCCAAACCCAGAGCGGCGTGGCGGGGCGCGCCGAGGACTCACCCTTCCAGGCTGCACTTTCGAGGTCGGATTCCATGGCAGGGTTCTCCCCGGCGATCGTGTCGTTGTTCCGGCTCTCGAAGGCGAAGCGCATTCCGGGAGCGGCGGTTCCTTCAACCTCTATGCCGCATGCTACCTTAACATCCGGTCGAGACTGCCGTGATTGTTGCGCAAATCTTGATTGCAGTAGGGCACATGCGCGAGGCGGTTCCTATTCGGCCGCTTCGGCTGCGAACTGCATCTCGGCAAGCCGCCCGTAGAGACCGCCCTTGGCGATCAGCTCCGCGTGCGTGCCCTCCTCGACGATGCGGCCCTCGTCCATGACGAGAATGCGATCGGCCCTTTGCACCGTTGCGAGCCGATGGGCAATGACGAGGGTCGTGCGCCCGCGCATGACGCGCTCCAGTGCGCGCTGGACTTGTGCCTCGCTCTCCGCGTCGAGTGCGCTCGTTGCCTCGTCGAGCAGCAGGATGGGGGCATCCTTCAAAAGCGCGCGGGCGATCGCGATACGCTGCCGCTGGCCGCCGGAAAGCATCAACCCGCGCTCGCCCAGCCGAGTGTCGTAGCCGTCGGGTAGCGCGCGGATGAACTCGTCGGCCTGCGCGGCGGTTGCCGCGCGCTTCACGGCCTCCATGTTCGCGGTCGGCTGCCCATAGCGGATGTTGTCGGCAATGGTTTCCGCGAAGAGGGCAACCTCCTGCGGCACCAGCGCCATGCGCGCCCGCAGAGCCTCGAGGTCGGCATCGCAAGCGCGTACCCCATCGATGCGCACCTCGCCGGACACGGGATCGAAGAAGCGCAGGAGCAGATTGAAGATCGTCGTCTTGCCGGCGCCGGACGGCCCCACCAAAGCGACCCTGTCCCCGGGCCGGACGCGGAACGAGACCCCGTTGAGCACGCCCTCTCCGGGGCGTTCGGGGTAGGAAAAGCGCACGTTCTTGAACTCGATCTCCCCCTGCGGTGGTGTTGGCAGCGGGACGGTATCGACCGGGGAGTGAATGTCGGGCTTGAGGTTCAGCAGCTCGCCGAGCCGTTCGGCGGCGCCGGCAGCTTGCGCGATCTCGCCCCATACCTCGGAGAGCTGCACGAACGCTGCAGCCGCAAGGACGGCATAGAGGACGAACTGACTGAGACGGCCCGCCGACATGCTGCCGGCGATGACGGAAGAGGCACCGAACCACAGAACGCCGGTGATACTCGCCACCACCAGGAACATGACGAGCGCGGTCAAAACCGCTCGGGCCTTCATGCGCTCCTTAGCGGCCAAGAATGAGCGCTCCACGGCTGCGCGATAGCGCTTCGAAGCCGTGGCCTCGTAAGCGAAGGCCTGCATCGTGCGTACGGCGCTCAAGTTCTCCGATGCGTAGGCGGAGGCTTCGGCGAGCGTGTCCTGCGCATGCCGCGACAGCTTGCGCACCCAGCGGCCGAACCCGATGAGCGGAAGCATCACGGCAGGAATGGCGAGCAGCACGAGGAGGGAGAGGCGCGGGCTCGTAACGAACATCATGATCAGGCCGCCGGCGAGCATGATGAGGCTGCGCAGCGATTGCGAGAGCGAGGAGCCGGCAACGGCCTTCATCTGCGTGGTATCGGCGGTGAGGCGGCTCATCAGCTCGCCCGAATGCGCCCGTTCGAAGAAGGCGGGCCCGAGCATCGCCACGTGGCGAAAGATGTCGCTGCGCAAATCGGCGACCACGCGCTCACCGAGCCAATTCACGTAGTAGAAGCGCGCTGCGCTGGCGACCGCGAGGATCAATCCAATAACCACCAGCATGGCGAAGTAGCGATCGACGAATAGCCCGTCCTTGGAGCCAAAGCCCAGATCGATCACGCGGCGGACTGCCATGGGTATGATGAGCATGGCGACAGCGCTGACGACGAGGGAGACGCCGGCCAGGGCGAGCTTGCGTTTGTAGCGGGTGAGATAGGGCAGCAGCGCCATTACCGGCCGCAACTGAGCTTGCGCGTCCTCTGGCGGCCGGCCGTCGGGCTCGGGCGGCGGCTCTCCGCCGGGCAAGGCAGGGTCGTGCACTGGGATTTTGCCGATCAAGGTCTGAGGTGCTCGTTTCTCAGGCGATTGGGGAACTGCCCGATCCGGGGACCATGCCCGACGGCCCTCAGCGGCTCAAGTGCCATCGGGACGCGGTTTTCCGGCGTCTTTGGGCTCCAGGCTTGTGTGGTCAGCCCATCTCGACTATAGAGGCCGCTTCAAAACCTCCGGATTTGCGAGCGGCCATGAAGACCACGCCCGAACTGCACCCCGATTACCATCAGATCAAGGTCGTCATGACCGATGGTACGGAGTTCATCACCTATTCGACGTACGGCAAGGAGGGCGACGAGCTGCACCTCGAGATCGATCCCACCTCGCACCCCGCGTGGACGGGCGGCGATCAGCGCTTGACCGACCGCGGCGGCCGTCTGTCGCGCTTTAAGAAGAAGTTCGAAGGCCTGTTCTGAGCGGCTTCTCGAGCGAACCATCTCGGAATGCAAGAAAAGCCCGGCCTGAGGCCGGGCTTTCTGATTGATAGGCAACCTAATGCCGGGTGGGGCTAGTTCGAAAACGCCACGCGCAGACGGTCCATCTGCGCGCCGACCGGGTTTGCGAGCACCGGCTCGGATCCAACCTCCTCAAGCTTGACATTCAAGGCACGGTCGAGGCGAACGATGCGGTCATAGAGCGCGTAGCTCTCGCCGATGAGGTCGCGCATGCCTTGCGGCAGCGTGTCGTAGCCCTGCACGTGGGAGGGCTTTGCTGGTCCATGCAGGGAGACGCTCGAGCACTTCTTCTGCGCTTCGGTCTCGCTGATCTCGCCTTCCTTCAACGCGCGGCGGATGAGGAGCCAGGACGCCAGATCGAGGAGCCGCGTCGTCAGACGCATGCTCTCGGACGCGTAGAGGACGTTGGCGGGGGCCGAGAGGCGCTTTGCCTCCGCGCGGCCGGGGCCTTCAAGGTAGGAGGCCGTGCGCTCGACCAGCGCCATGCCCTCCTTGAAGACGAGATCGAATTGCTCTGAGGCTTGGTACCGCTCGCCGAAGGAAACGGTAACGTTGCTCGGTGGGATGCTGTTTACGCCGCGAGACCCGTTGCTCATGACCCGATCTGACACACTCGTTCTACAAGACGACATTTTACCATGCTCACACCGTGCCAGGCTACCGTTAACAAGATGGCCAAAAGCGGGGCGATCGCGCTCAAGATTTGTGGATGCAAAAAAAGAGCCGCTGTGAAGCGGCTCTGAAGTCAACAGGGAGGCGTCAAACAGAGCGGCAGGTACCGCTCAGGATCCAGAAGACTGGATAACGAGACGTTACCCTTCTAACCCTAATAAACGGTTAACAGCGCTGAACTTGCGCTGAAGTGCGCGGTTACGATTGCAAAGCCGGCTAAAGCCCGCGAGGCGCACAATCCCCGACGCGCTAAGCAATCCTAAAACGTCCGGGCCGCGTTAACGCTTGAAGAGGGCGCTCGCGGCGTCCTCGTGGCGCCGCTTCTTCTCGAGCTCGGCTTTGACGCGCGCAATTTCCCGCTCGAGTTCGAGGATGCGCGCTTCGAGCTCGGCGACGGAAAGCGTCTCGAGATTTTCGCCGATCGCCGCGCCTGGCTTCGGCTTGGGTCTGACCTCGTCCCAATCCATCGGCCTCTCCTGTTGCTGCGCCGGCAAGAGCACTGCCGCAGCCGGACTGTGCGCTCATCGTGCGGAGCGCACAAGGCGGAGCCGGCGCTTGTTTCCGGCGCGCCGCTCGGGCATCAGTGCTCGCACACGAGGGGACAGGATCAGCGATGCCGCAGCCAACCACCACCATGACCGCTATCACCATCGCGGGTAAAGGCGGTGGGCCGGAGGCGCTGCAACCTGCGACCCTCCCGGTGCCGCCGGCGGGTCCAGGGCAGGTGCTCATCAAGGTCGCGGCGGCGGGAGTCAACCGGCCCGACGTCCTGCAGCGCCAGGGCAACTATCCGGCGCCCAAGGGCCACTCGGAGATCCCCGGGCTGGAGGTTGCCGGAACGGTCGCGGCGCTCGGGGCGGGCGCGAGCCGCTTCCGCGACGGCGAGCGCGTAATGGCCCTCGTCAACGGCGGCGGCTATGCGGAATACTGCGTGGCCGACGAGGGCGCATGCCTGCCGGTGCCAGCAAGCCTCTCGATGGTCGAGGCCGCGGCCATTCCGGAGGGCTTCTTCACGGTCTGGCACAACGTGTTCGAGCGCGGCGGACTGAAGAGCGGCGAATGGTTCCTCGTGCACGGCGGCACCAGCGGCATTGGCGTTGCCGCCATTCAGCTCGCGCACCTGCTCGGTGCGCGCGTTATCGCAACCGCCGGCTCGGCGGAGAAATGCGAGGTCTGCCGCAAGCTCGGGGCCGAGCGCGCGGTCAACTACAACACCGAGGATTTCGTCGAGGCCGTCAAGTCCGCGACCGAGGGCAAAGGCGCCAACGTCATTCTCGACATCGTCGGCGGCGATTACATCGAGCGTAACATCCGCTCGCTGGCCGACGACGGGCGCCTGGTGAACATCGGCTTCCAAGCGGGATCCAAGGTCACCATCGATCTCATGCGCGTCATGCTGAAACGTCTGACGCTGACGGGCTCCACCCTGCGCATCCGCTCGGCCGAGGTGAAAGCTGCGATAGCGCGTGTGGTCGAGGAAAAGGTGCTCCCGCTGATCGCGGACAAGCGCATCCGCATCGTCATCGACGCGACCTACCCGCTCGCTGAGGCCGCCAAAGCCCACCAGCGCATGGAGGAAAGCCACATCGGCAAGGTCGTGCTGACTTTGTGAGGACCGAGAAAGTTTAATGCCCGCTTCTGCCATCAAATTGACAATACGTGCTTTTCTTCTGCCTGCGCCCGGCTCGGGGTGGGCCGGGAAAGCACGGCGAAGGCGAGCTTTTTGAGGTAGCGCACGTGTACGCGCGGTGGGGCCATTTCCTGCGTCTATCGGCGCTGCTGATCGCTGCCGTCGCGCTTGCCCTTTCTCCCATCGCAGCGGGCGCCAAGGGCAAGCCGAAGCGGCCGCCGTTCAACAAGCCCGAGGTTCTCCTCCAGTGGATCAACGAGTACCGCCACAACCCTGAGCCCGAGCGGCTCGCGGAGGCCTACAAGGCCATGCGCGATCTGAACCTGCTCAAGGACGTGGAGGCCGCCGGTATCTACGTGGGCTTCATCGCCGGCGTGATCGGCGCCAACCCCGACAAGGCCGAGAAGCTCGTCGCCGACATGTTCCCGATGCC
>DATIZL010000098.1:0-15570 GCA_035517115.1 Hyphomicrobium sp. | reverse complement strand
TTCCGCATGATGAACGAGCATGTGCTGCATCTGGCGATGCTGGCGCCGATCGGCACGCCGGTTACCGTCCGTCAAGCGCCTGCCGGCCTCGGTGCAGGCGGTCTCTGCGCGGCCCCCCACGACCTATTACGACCGCTACGCTCCGCAGCCGTACAATCGCTACGTTCCACAGCGGTACTAGCTCTCAGACGCCTTCGAAGAAGCTGACCGGTGCGCCGTTGGCGGCACCAGTGATCTCGCCCTCCCACATGACGCGGCGCCCGCGCACGAACGTGCCGACCGGCCAGCCCGTGACCTTGCGGCCATCATAGGGGGTCCAGCCGCAGCGGCTCGCGATCCAACTGTTGGTGATGGTCTCAGTGCGTTTCAGATCGACGATGGTGAGGTCGGCATCATAGCCGACGGCGATGCGCCCCTTGCCGCGGATGCCGAACAGCCGCTGCGGGCCGGCGCTCGTCAGATCGACGAAGCGGGAAAGCGACAAGCGACCCGCGCTCACGTGATCGAGCATGACGGGAACGAGCGTCTGCACGCCCGTCATGCCGGAATGGGAGCCAGGATAGGCGTGCTCCTTCTCCTCGCGCGTATGCGGGGCGTGGTCGGAGCCCAAAATGTCGACGACACCCGACGCGAGCGCCCCCCAGAGCGCGCGCCGATGCGCCTCGTCGCGCACCGGCGGGTTCATCTGCGCGTAGGTGCCGAGCTCGCGGTAACAGTCGGGCGCGACCAGCGTGAGGTGGTGCGGGGTGACCTCGACGCTCGCCCATCCCTTGTGGTCAGCGAGGAATGCCATCTCGTCGGCGGTCGATACGTGGAGAATGTGCACGCGCTTGCGGTAGCGCTCCGCCAGCGACACGAGCCGCTTCGTCGCGATGAGCGCCGCTTCGGCATCGCGCCACACCGGGTGCGAGGAGGGGTCGCCTTGGCGCCGCAGCCCCATGCGCTCTTTGAGGCGGGCTTCATCCTCGGCGTGAAAGGCGGCGCGGCGGCTCAAGCGGCCGATGATGCGGGCGAGCGAAGGTTCGTCGTCGACCAGCAAATCACCGGTCGAGGAACCCATGAACACCTTGATGCCGGCTGAGCCCTCGAGCCGCTCGAGCCGAGGGATATCATCGATATTCTCGCGCGTGCCGCCGACGTAGAAGGCGAAATCGCAGAACATGCGGCCCTTGGCGCGCGCAACCTTGTCGGCAAGCGTCGCGGAACTCGTCGTCAACGGCTTGGTGTTGGGCATCTCGAACACAGCGGTTACACCGCCGAGCACGGTTGCGCGGCTGCCCGTCTCGAGGTCCTCCTTGTGCTCGAGCCCCGGCTCGCGGAAATGCACCTGGGTATCGATGACGCCCGGGAGGATGTGCAGCCCGTGCGCGTCAATCGTCTCCGCCGCGGCGGCCGAACCCAGCTCTCCGAGGGCTGCGATGCGTCCGTCCCGGATGCCTATATCGCGGACGCCTTCGCCGTCATGGTTGACGACGCTCGCCCCCCTAAGCATGAGATCGAAAGTCTGGGCCATGCTGTCTCCGCGGCTTGCGTCCCGCTTCCCGCCCGCATACGTAAAACGGACGCCCGTTGCAACCGGCGCGGGGATAACAATGGCCGATACGAGAATAGCGCTCCTTCCGGACCGCGGCGTCGTGAGCGTTATGGGCGAGGACGCCGAAAAGCTCTTGCAGGGCGTCATCACCAACGACATGGGCTTGCTCACGACGCAGCCGGCGCTGCACGCGGGACTACTGACCCCGCAGGGGAAGATCCTGTTCGATTTTTTCGTGGTGCGAGCTGCCGACGGTTTTCTGCTGGAGACGGCCCGTGACAAGGCGGCAGCGCTCGCCGACCGGCTCAAGCTCTATAAGTTGCGCGCCAAGGCCGACATCAGGGACGTCTCGTCGGACTACTCCGTTGCCGCGATTTGGGGCGGGACCTACGAACCCCACGGCCGTGGCAAGGCGCCGCTCCTATTCGCCGATCCGCGGCTTGCCGCGATGGGCGCGCGCGAGCTCGTCACCATCGGCTCCGACTGGGCGCTTGCCAACGAGGAGGCCGACAGCGCCACGCAAGACGAATATCACGCCCACCGCATCGGGCTCGGAGTGCCCGAGGGCGGCAAGGACTACGCCTTCGGGGATACGTTCCCGCATGAAGCGCTATTCGATCAACTCGCCGGCGTCTCCTTCACCAAGGGCTGCTACGTCGGCCAGGAAGTTGTCGCGCGCATGCAGAACCGCGGCACCGTGAGAAAGCGCGTGGTGCCGGTCAACGGCGCTGGTGCGCTGCCGGCGCCCGCAACAGCCATCGTCGCCGGGGGCGTCGAGATCGGCACGCTCGGCTCGGTTGCAGGCGAGCGGGGCCTTGCATTGATACGTCTCGACCGTGCCGCCGAAATTGCCGATCGGGGCGAGATGCTGCGGGCGGGCGATGTTCCGGTGCGCATCGCACCGCCAAGCTGGGCAACGTTCTCGCTTGCCTCGACCACCGCAGGAACTCCGGCATGACGGCCAAGATGCAAAAGGCGCTCGTGCGCTGCCCGTGGGCCGGGGACGACATCGAGTACCGGCGCTATCACGACGAGGAGTGGGGCGTGCCGTTGACGGCGGACGGTGCGCTGTTCGAAAAGCTCGTGCTGGAAGGCTTCCAGGCCGGCCTCTCCTGGCTCACGATCCTGCGTAAGCGCGAGAACTTCCGCCGCGCCTTCGCGCGCTTCGACGCGGAGCGCATCGCCCGCTTCAAGAAGAGCGACGTCGAGCGTCTAATGAAGGACGAGGGCATCATCCGCAACCGCGCTAAGATCGAGGCGACCATCGATAACGCCAAGGCCTACGCGAAGCTCAGCGGGCGCACCTCGCTCAAGGAGTTTCTTTGGGGCTTTCTCGACAACGGTCCCGTGCAGAACAGGCACAAGACGATGTCCGACATCCCGGCCGAGACGGAAACGTCGAAGCGCATCTCCAAGGCCTTGAAGGCCGAAGGCTTCCGTTTCGTGGGGCCGACGACGGTCTATGCCTTCATGCAGTCGGCCGGCATGGTCAACGACCACCTGTTGAGCTGCCACCGCTACGGCCCCTGCGCAAAGCTGCAGCTCGCGAAGGTGAAGCTCTGAGTTCCCGACAATGAAGAAGACGGCGCGCGACGCACCTGTTGCCGACATCTCGGGGTCCCCAAAGCGGGCCTGGCAGCGCATGCTCTCGGGGCGCCGGCTCGACCTGCTCGATCCCAGGCCAGCCGACGTCGCCATCGAAGACATCGCGCACGGCCTCGCCCGGGTAGCGCGCTGGAACGGCCAGACGCTCGGGCCGCACGCTTTCTCCGTCGCCCAGCACGCGCTGCTTGTCGACGAGATCGCGGGCGCTCGCCACCCCGAGTGGCCTGCGCGGTGGCGCCTCGCCACCCTCCTGCACGATGCTCCGGAATACGTGATCGGCGACCTGATCAGCCCGTTCAAGGCGGCGATCGGCCTCGATTACAAGGCTTTCGAGTTGCGCCTGCTTGCCGCGATCCACGAGCGATTCGGGCTTCCACGGGAGCTCCCAGCCCCGATCCAGGCCGAGATCAAGGTCTGCGATCGCGTGGCGGCCTACTACGAGGCGACTCGGCTCGCGGGCTTCGCCACGGATGAGGCAACCGTGTTCTTCGGCCGGCCGGGCCCCATGTCGCCGGAGCTCGCCGAGGCCGTGGAGGATCTGCGCCCGATGCCCACGGATGAGGCCCAGCGCGCCTTTCTCGCCCGCTTTCAGTGGCTCGTCGAGCAGCGCAGCGATTTGTAAATTGCTCAGCGTGGAGAATACGTTCTGCGTCCGCCGTTCCGAAAAGGGCCACGATCAGGCCGTACCCCAGCCTCATTGGGGGGCTCCTCACACCGGAGCAAAAGCATGAACTCGCCCGCGCAGTTGAAGCGACCGGCCGTCAATGTCGATCGTCAAGTGCACGTGGAGGCCCGCTCGGAGCCTGCGGCCGTCGAGATCGGGCTCAATGCCGCGATCATCGCCGTGTCGCAGAACGAGCCGGTCGTTCTCATCATACGGGGGGAAGGCGACGACGGCCTTCCATTCGGCACGTTCTCTCCATTGCAGCACCGCACTTTCGAAATCGGCTTGCGCGCCTGGGTGCGCCAGCAGACGGGGCTCGAACTCGGCTATGCCGAGCAGCTCTATACGTTTGGCGACCGCGGACGCCACGCCGAGCCGGGAGACGTGGGCCCGCACGTGGTGTCGATCGGCTACCTGGCGCTCACGCAGGCCAAGCCGTCGCTCGAGATACAGCATGGGGCCTGGCGCAGCTGGTACCACTACTTCCCTTGGGAGGATTGGCGCAAAGGGCGCCCGGACATCCTCGAATCCATCGAGCCGCGACTGAAGGAGTGGGCCGCACGCCCCTCGCAGCGTCCCACGCCTGCGCGTCCCGTAAGCAGGCAGGACCGGGTTCGCATCTGCTTCGGATTCGATGGTGCCGCATGGGACGAGGAGAAGGTGCTCGACCGCTTCGAGCTGCTGTACGAAGCGGGTCTCGTGGACGAGGCGAGCCGCGACGGGCGCGAAGCGGCCCGCCAGTGGAGCGACCGCCCGCGGCTCGGCGCGCCGATGCGCTTCGATCACCGGCGCATTCTCGCGACCGCGATCGGCCGCGTGCGCGCCAAGATCAAGTACCGCCCGGTTATCTTCGAGCTCATGCCAGACGAGTTCACGCTGTTTGAGCTGCAGAGAACGGTCGAGGCCATCCTCGGTCCGCATCTGCACAAGCAGAACTTCCGCCGGCTCGTGGAAGGCGCGGGGCTCGTCGAGCCGACGGGTGAGGTCAAGATGCGCACTGGGGGGCGGCCTGCGAAGCTCTACCGCTTCCGCCGCGAGGTGCTGCTCGAGCGGCCCGCGCCAGGCGTGCGGGTGAAGCCCGGCAAGGTGTGATGACGCGAAGCGCTGCGGGGAGCGCTTGCCGCGATTTGGGGGATGAAGCCCACGGGGGACGGAACGCTTACGACACCTTGGTCCTTTTCTTGGCTGGTCAGGTCAGGGCGGATGACGTATCGTAAGCACCAACTTGGAATACTCAAACTGAGCATTATATAGCGCTTACCGGCATCATCCGCCGGCCCGCTTGACGGGTTAGAAATGCTCAAGTTGAGCATAGCACTTGGGAGAGGAAGCTATGGACAATCTCGAGGCGCGCGTTGAGGGGGCGCCCCGTCGCCGCGGTCCGGCTCGAATGCCTCAGCCGGTGTCGGAGCCGGCTGCGCTTCCGCCCTTCACGCCGGAGCTCGCCGCCGAGATGGCGCCGCTCTACGCACGCGTAAAGCACCTCGTCACGCCGATGGAGTGGCCGTACTACGCGCCGCTAATCAAGGCGATCAACGAGCTCAAGAAAACCCGCAACGCGGTCATCCTGGCGCACAACTACATGACCCCGGAGATCTTCCACTGCGTAGGCGATTTCCAGGGCGACTCGCTGCAGCTCGCCAAGGAGGCAGCGCGCGCGAAGGCGCAAGTGATCGTGCAGGCGGGCGTCCACTTCATGGCGGAGACGTCCAAGCTCCTCAATCCCGACAAGACGGTGCTGATCCCGGACCTCAAGGCCGGCTGCTCGCTCGCAGCCTCGATTACGGCCGAGGACGTGCGCCGGCTGCGCGAGACCTACCCAGGTGTGCCGATCGTCACCTACGTCAACACCTCGGCCGCAGTGAAGGCCGAGTGCGATATCTGCTGCACCTCGTCGAACGCGGTGAAGATCGTCGAGTGCCTCGGCGCGCCGCGCGTGCTGCTCATCCCGGATGAGTATCTGGCGAAGTACGTGCAGACCAAGACCAAGGTCGAGATCATCGCCTGGAACGGCCATTGCGAGGTGCACGAGCGATTTACCGCAAAGGAGATCGCCGACATCCGCGCGGCCGAGCCCGGCACCAAGATCATTGCCCATCCCGAGTGCCCGCCGGAGGTTCTCAACGTTGCCGACTTCACCGGTTCGACTTCCGCCATGATCAACTGGGTGAAGACCAACCATCCGAAGAAAGTCGCCCTCATCACCGAGTGCTCGATGGCCTCCAACGTCGCCATTGAGACGCCGGATGTCGAGTTCATCCGGCCGTGCAACCTATGCCCGCACATGAAACGCATCAGCCTCGAGAACATCTATTTGGCGTTGCGCGACATGCGCTACGAGGTGACGGTCGATCCCGCTATCGCCGCCAAGGCGCGCCGCGCGGTCGAGCGCATGGTCAACCTGACGAACTGAAACCTGCGGCCGAATTCGGATCCCCCGGGCCGGTGTCGCGAGTGTGTTGCCCATGGCTTCGAAGGTTGCGAACGCCGGCCGCCCGCGCTCTCCTCGTTTCGCCTCGGCGTCGAATGAGAAGCTCGGCGCCCACGGTGATGTGGTGATCGTCGGCGCCGGACTGGCCGGGCTCTTCACCGCATTGAAGCTTGCGCCAATGCACGTGACCGTGCTCGCCGCGGCGCCGCTCGGCGAGGGCGCGTCGAGCAACTGGGCGCAGGCGGGTATCGCAGCGGCTGTGGGCCCCGATGATAGTCCCGAGCTGCACGCCGCCGATACGATCGCTGCCGGCGCCGGCATAGTCGATGCTCAGGTGGCACGCTTCGTGACAGAGGAGGCGCCGGCGCGCATCGACGACCTCGTCGCCTATGGCGTCCCCTTCGATCGCGAGCCCGACGGAACCTTCTCGCTCAGTCGCGAGGCCGCCCATTCGCGCCGGCGTATCGTGCACGTGTCCGGCGACCGCAGCGGTGCCGCCATCATGCACGCGCTCATTGCCAAGGTGCGCGCAACCCCGTCGATCCGCGTGCTTGAGGGCTACGAGGCGCAGGAGCTCATTGTCGAGGACGGCCGCGTGCAAGGCGTACGCCTCATGCGTCCGGCCGCGTTCGGCAATGGTACCTATGAATTCTTCCCCGCGTGCGCCGTTGTTCTGGCAACGGGTGGCGTTGGCGGCCTCTACTCCATCACCACCAACCCCCGGTACGCGCGCGGCGAATCGATCGCGATGGCGGCGCGTGCCGGCGCCGTGATCGCCGATGCCGAGTTCGTCCAGTTCCACCCTACCGGAATCGACATCGGTGCCGACCCGGCGCCGCTGGCCACCGAAGCCTTGCGCGGTGAGGGGGCAGTCCTCATCAACGCCAGGGGCGAGCGCTTCATGCCTAAACTCGATGCCCGCGCCGAGCTCAGCCCGCGCGATGTCGTCGCCCGCGGCGTGTTCGCCGAGATTGCGGCTGGGCACGGCGCCTTCCTCGACTGCCGCGCGGCCATCGGCGCGCGCTTCCCGCACGACTTCCCCACTGTCTACGCCTTCTGCACGGCCGCAGGCATCGATCCGGTCACGCAACCGATTCCGATAGCGCCGGCCGCGCACTACCATATGGGCGGCATTGCCACCGACGAGAGAGCGCGCTCCTCTGTGCCAGGTCTGTGGGCCGTGGGCGAGGTGGCGTCCACCGGTCTGCACGGCGCCAACCGGCTCGCTTCCAACTCGCTGTTGGAGGCCGCCGTGTTCGGCGCGCGTGCCGCTGCCGACATCGCCGGTCTCGATCGCAACGGCCGCTGTGCACCGACCGTGGACGTAAAGCGCATCACCCGCGCGGGATCGAGCGCAAGCTCAGACCATGGTCCTGCCGTGGCGCGGCTGCGGCGCACGATGACCGAGGATGTAGGCGTCATTCGCAACGCCTCGGGCCTCAGGGAGGCCCTAGCGACGCTGGCGCAGATCGAGCGCGGAGCGGCGGACGATCACATCCTCGCCAACATGGCGTTGGCGGCCCGCTTCATCGCCGGCAGTGCTCTCTTGCGCGAGGAAAGCCGCGGTGCCCATGCCCGCAGCGACTTCCCAGCATCGAACCCGGCCTTGGCCGAGCGCAGCTTCCTGTCGCTCAGCGAACTTGACCTTATGGTCAGCACGCACGCGCCCTTGGAACACCGCCGCAAAGCCGGATGCTGCGGATGAGCGCGATCACTCCCGACCTCCGCCTGCCCCGCGAGCTCGTCGAGGCAGCAGTCGCCGCGGCGCTGGCCGAGGATCTGGGGCTCGCTGGCGACATCACCTCCGAAGCCACTATCCCTGCGGGAGCCCGGGCATCGGGCGTCATCGCAACGCGCAAGGCAGGGGTCGTCGCCGGCACGCAGCTGGTCGAGGCCGCCTTCAAGGCGCTCGATGCGGAGACGAGCGTTGAGGTGCTCATCGCCGATGGCGGTCAGCTCAAGCCAGGCGACGTCATCGCACTCGTCTCCGGCAATGCCCGCGCCCTCTTGGGCGCCGAGCGGGTAGCGCTCAACTTTCTCGGCCACTTGAGCGGCATCGCCACGCTGACGCGCGCTTACGTGGAAAAAATAAGAGGCACGCGCGCGCGGATTATCGACACGCGCAAGACCACGCCCGGTCTGCGCGCATTCGAGAAGCACGCCGTGCGCGCGGGGGGCGCCCTCAATCACCGCTTCGGGCTCTACGACGCGATCCTGATCAAGGACAACCACATCGCGGCGGCGGGGAGCATCGCTAAGGCCATGACGGGCATTCGCAGTCGTGCCGGCCATATGGTCAAGATCGAGGTCGAGGTGACGACGCTCGCCGAGCTCGACGAGGCGCTGGCGCAAAAGCCCGATGCCGTGCTGCTCGACAACATGCCCGTCCCCATGCTGAAGGCCGCGGTCGACAAAGTGGCGGGGCGCACTGTCACAGAAGCGTCAGGCGGTGTAACTCTCGACACGGTACGGCAGATTGCCGAAACCGGCGTCGATCTCATCTCGGTGGGGGCGCTCACCCATTCCGCGCCGAGCCTCGACGTGGGGCTCGACTTCGAACCCGCCGGTTAACAGGCGGCGAGATGACGCTTGATTTTGCCACAGTTGCTGCGCAGGAGTTGTGCGCAACCGCCACCTGGCCACCTCAAGACGCCTCGATCGGTCGCCACACTTCCTGTTGAGGCACCGCCGCCATGGATTTCACGCGCGATATCGTCGTCTGGGGCCTCATTGCCCTCGCCTCCGCGTTCCTCGGCGGCGTGCTGGCGGGCGTGAAGAACCGCGACTACTCGTTCTGGATTGCGTGGTGCTTCGTGCTGCCGCCCATGCTGCTGTTCATCCTGCTCTTGCCGAAGTACGACGGCGTGCGCCCGCGCAAACCCTCGCTCGACGAGCAAGAGCGCCGCGGCTGGTGGTGAGCGCCTAGTCGCTTACGCCGGAGCTGTCGCCGCCCTTCTGGCGGATGGCGGCCTGTGCTGCAGCGAGCCGCGCCACCGGTACCCGGTAGGGTGAGCAGGATACGTAGTCGAGCCCCAGCTCGTCGAAGAACTCGACCGACTTCGATTCCCCGCCGTGCTCCCCGCAGATGCCAACCTTGAGCCGCGGATTGGCCTCGCGGCCGCGCTCGGTGGCAATGCGGATGAGCTCGCCGACGCCCGAGACGTCGATCGACACGAACGGGTCGATCGTGAAGACTTTTCGGTCCAAGTAAGCATCGAGGATCGGCGCTGCGTCATCGCGGGAGAGGCCGAGCGTCGTCTGCGTAAGGTCGTTGGTGCCAAACGAAAAGAACTGTGCGCCATCCTCTCCCGCGGCCAGCTCACCCGCTTTCAGCGCGGCGCGCGGCAGCTCGATCATCGTCCCGATCGAATAGTCGAGGGTTGCCCGGCTCTCCAGCTCCACCATGCGCGCAACGTTCACAATAATCTCGCGCACGATCTCGAACTCGCGCCGGTAGGCGACGAGCGGCACCATGACCTCCACCTTGACCGGCTTTCCCGTCTCCTTCCCGGTGTTGAGTGCGGCCTCGAAGATGGCGCGCGCCTGCATCTCGGTGATCTCGGGATAGCGGATACCGAGCCGGCAGCCGCGGAAACCGAGCATGGGATTGAACTCGGACAGGTCGGCGATGCGGGCTTTGAGCTTCTCCACGGACACGCCGATCTCCGCGGCGATTTCAACGATCTCGTGATCCTCTTTGGGCAGAAACTCGTGCAGCGGCGGGTCGAGGAGCCGGATGGTCACCGGCAGCCCGCTCATGATCTTGAAGATCTGCTCGAAATCGGTGCGCTGCATGGGAAGGATCGTCGCCAGCGCCTTGCGCCGCCCGGCCTCATCGTCGGCGAGGATCATCTGGCGCACAGCGAGGATGCGGGTCGCATCGAAGAACATGTGCTCGGTGCGACAAAGCCCGATACCCTCGGCCCCGAACTCGCGCGCCTGGCGCACGTCGCGCGGCGTGTCGGCGTTGGCGCGCACGGACAACCGCCGCTGTGCGTCCGCCCAACCCATCAATGTGGCGAAGGCGCCGGATAGCTCCGGCTGACGCATCTTGGCGCGGCCGTTCAGGACTTGGCCGGTGCCGCCGTCGATTGTGATGAGGTCGCCCTTCTTAAACACGCGCGCGCCGACTTGCATCGTCCCCGCTTCCGCATCGATGCGCAGCACGCCGACACCCGACACGCATGGGCGTCCCATGCCGCGCGCGACCACTGCGGCGTGGCTCGTCATGCCGCCCCGCGCAGTCAGGACGCCAGCCGCGGCATGCATGCCGTGGATGTCCTCCGGGCTCGTCTCCTGGCGCACCAGGATGATCTCGCGGCCGCGCGCGCGCTCGGCTTCTGCATCGTCCGCCGTGAACACGATCTCGCCCGCCGCGGCGCCAGGCGAGGCAGGCAACCCCACGGCAATCACGTCCTTTTTGGCGTCCGGGTCGAGCGTCGGGTGCAGGAGCTGGTCGAGCGCGGCCGGATTGACCCGCATCACAGCCGCTTCCCTGGAGAGGACACCGGCCTCGGCGAGATCGACGGCGATCCGCAACGCCGCCTCGGCCGTGCGCTTGCCCGAGCGCGTCTGCAGGATCCACAGCTTGCCGTTCTCGATGGTGAACTCCACGTCCTGCATATCACGGTAATGCTTCTCGAGCCGCGCGAAGACCGATGTGAGCGTGCCGTAGAGCTCGGGCATCAGGGTCTCGAGCGAAGGGTTGTCCTCGGACGATTCCTTGCGCGCCTTCTCCGTAAGAGGCTGCGGCGTGCGGATGCCGGCGACCACGTCCTCACCCTGCGCGTTGAGCAGGAACTCGCCGTAGACTTCCTTAGCTCCCGTCGAGGGATTGCGCGTGAAGGCAACGCCGGTCGCGCTCGTCTCGCCGAGATTGCCGAACACCATAGCTTGGACGGTGACGGCGGTCCCCCAGCTATCCGGGATATCGTGCAGCCGCCGGTACGTCTTCGCGCGGGCGTTCTGCCAGGAGCCGAACACCGCGGCGATGGCCCCGTAGAGCTGCTCGTTCACATCCTGCGGAAACGGGCTTCCAAGCTGAGCCTTTACCGCCGACTTGTACTCCTCGATGATCTCGCTCCAGTCCTCGGCGGAGAGTTCGGTATCGCTCGAGAGCCCGTTGAGGTTCTTGAAGTTTTCCAGAATGTCCTCGAACACGCCGTGGTCGACGCCGAGCACGACGTCCGCATACATCTGGATGAAGCGGCGATAGCTGTCGTAGGCGAAGCGGCGATCCTTGGAGCGCTTGGCGAGCCCCTCCACCGTCTTGTCGTTGAGCCCGAGGTTGAGGATGGTGTCCATCATGCCGGGCATGGAGGCCCGCGCGCCCGAGCGCACGGAGACGAGCAGCGGCCGCTCCACATCGCCGAGGGCCGCGCCGACCGCATCGCCGACGAGCTTCAAGGCCTTGTCGACCTGGGGCTTGAGGCCCTCGGGCAGCACCCGCCCGTTGGCATAGTAAGCGTCGCACACGGCCGTGGTGATCGTGAGGCCGGGGGGCACGGGCAAGCCGAGGCTCGCCATCTCGGCAAGGTTCGCACCCTTGCCGCCGAGCAGCTCCGTCATGCTGGCGCGCCCGTCGACGTAGCCGGCGGCGAAGACGTAGACCCACTTCGGCTCGCCGCGCGCCGACCGCTGAGACATCTTCACAGCTCCATCGATGGCCGATGCTTTGCCGGCTTCCCGGCGCTGAACCTTTGCCATACCAGCCTCTTTGCGTGCTCGAAAGATGGGGGCAACGCTCGCAACGGGATGAAACGGCGCCCTTGGCTTGGACGTTCCTTTGACTGCGCCTTTGACGCAAGGTGATCCTTCCCGCACTGTCGTCGGCCGACAGTGCCTCGGAGACGGACTTTATGAGCGAAACCCTGAACCAAGTGCTGACGACCTTGGACGAGACGAGCGAGGCCGCGCTCGCACGCCTGTTCGAGCTCTTGCGCATCGAGAGCGTGTCCACGGACCCTGCCTACAAGGAGAGCTGCCGGCAGGCGGCCGAATGGTGCGCCGAGGAGCTGCGCGATATCGGCTTTGACGCCCGCGTCGTCCCCACGGGCGGCCACCCCATGGTTGTCGCCCACGACCGGCCCAAGGTCGCAGCGGGCGCGCCCCACGTCCTCTTCTACGGGCACTACGACGTGCAGCCGGCAGACCCCGTCGCACTCTGGGATTCGGCGCCGTTCGATCCCCACATCGACTCCGACCCGCACAACGGCCAGGTGATCGTTGCGCGCGGCGCGGAGGACAACAAGGGCCAGCTCATGACCTTCCTCGCCGCGGCGCGTGCGTGGAAGACGGTCGCCGGTGAGTTGCCGCTCGCCGTGTCTGTGCTGATCGAGGGCGAGGAGGAGTGCGGATCGGCCTCGCTGCCGGGCTTCCTCAAGCAGTACGGCAAAGAGCTGAAGTCCGACCTCGTGCTCGTGTGCGACACGGGCCAATGGGACAAGGATACGCCTGCCATCACCACCATGCTGCGCGGCCTCGCGGCGCTCGAGGTCGTCGTCACCGGGCCCTCGCGCGACCTCCACTCCGGCATCTACGGCGGCCCGGCCACGAATCCAATCCGCGCGCTCACGCACGTGCTGGCGGCCATGCACGACGGCAGTGGCCGAGTGACGGTACCGGGCTTCTACGACGGTGTCGCCCCGCCTGCACCGGCGCAGATCGAGCAGTGGCGGAAGCTCGGGTTCGAGCCCGAGGCGTTTCTCGCCTCCGTAGGATTGAAGGCGCCGGCAGGCGAAGCGGGCTACTCGGTCCTGGAGCAGCTCTGGTCGCGGCCGACACTCGAGTTCAACGGCATCACCGGCGGCTACCAGGGCGTCGGCACCAAGACCGTGATCCCTTCGAAGGCTTCGGCCAAGATCACTTGCCGGCTCGTTGCCGGCCAGGACCCAGAAAAAATCGTTGAGCGGCTCAAAGACTTCGTGCGTGCGCACCTTCCGCCCGACTGCAGCGTCGAGTTCACGAGCCCGCAGGCCAGCACGGCCATCTCGTTTGAGACCTCGACCGCGCCGATGCAGGCAGCGGCTGCGGCGCTCGAGGAGGAATGGGGGCGCCCCGCCGTGATGATGGGGTGCGGCGCCTCGATTCCGATCGTATCCTCGTTCCGCGAAGTGCTCGGCACCGACAGCCTGCTCGTGGGCTTCGGCGTCGACGACGACCGCATCCACAGTCCCAACGAGAAGTATAACCTGCAGAGCTTCAAGAAGGGGGCACGCAGCTGGGCGCGTATCCTCGAGCGGCTCGCCGCTTGAGGCTCAGCGGCTCGCTGCCTTGTTCAATTCAGTGTGGAAGGCAGCGACGCGCGCGGCATTCTCCCGGATGACCTTGGCGTTGTTGGTCTCGGCGTCGCCAGCGGGCACTCCATCCACCTTGACGTCGGGGCTCGACCAGATCGGGCGCCGCTGACAGCCGCCGCAGCTCTCCATGTAGCTCATCATCGTGCGCCACTCGTTGCCGTGCACGAAGCCGTGGCCATAGGGGAATGGCTGGCTGCTGTCGTCCAGCGCGCGATCGTGACGCGCGCCGATCAGGTGCCCGATCTCATGTGCCAGAGAATACATGGTAGAGGCACATTCGTGATGGATCGCCGCGAACGCGTCAGGCGCATCGGCGGCGACGCGGATGGACAACCCGCAGCCCATGGGATCGTCGACGATGAGCACGGCGACGTCGGCGGCGTACTTCTCGCGCAGGCCGTGGATCTCGTCCATGTAGCCGTCGCCCTTGTTGCGGAAGCGGTAGACGTGGTCGAAGTGGCTTCCGTTCTCCACGTAGTCGGTCTCATAGGCGTGGACGAGCTTGACGCGCACGTTACCGGCGCCGCTGTCGCGGAACGACTGGTTGGTTTGAGCGATGGCGACGTCGATCAGATCCTTCACGATGTCGGTGTAGTGGCTCGCGGCCTTCTTGGTGTAGGCGACGATGAGCGAGATTTCAGCGTCCTTCGGCGCACCCTCGACCGGCACCGGCTTCATCGGCGGCGGTTGCATGGCTGCGGGCAGCATCATGCTCGCATCGCCGTCATGCACCAGCGGATCGCTGTGCATGCCCATCTTCTGCATCATTTCCTTGCTGGCGGCGCCATGATCGGGGGGCATCTTGTCGGGCGAGAGCTCGACCATGCCGTGCATGCTTCCCTCGAGGTTCTTGATGACGTACGCGTGGTCTTTGTACATGACCGTTCCCGCGAGCCGGCCGCTCGGCCACCACAGCAGCGTCACGGGCTCGCCCGAGCCATCGATGACGCCGCGCCAGATGTAGCCGTCTTGCGTCTTGCTGATCTCGGTACGTTGGGCCGTGACCGTCAGCTTGTCGTTGAGTGGAATCAGGATCGTCTGCGGCGCGCTTCCGGCAGGGGCGTCCATCCTCTTCGTCAGCGCGTATTCCATGGTGGCGGCGTCGGGCAGCTTCATCATGCTCATGCCCACCGCAGCCTTCGATTCCATGGTCTTGTGCATCATTTCCTGTTGCGCCGGCGTCATCTTGGCGCCGGTCATAACAGTGGCGAGCTCAGGGCTCGCGCTGTCGTCGAGACGGCGCACGCTGACGCCCTCCTTCGCCGCGGCTTCGCGTAACGCCGTATAGCGGGCGGCCGGCACGGTCCACATCTCCGCGCCCGTCATGGCGAGAGCCTGGCCCCCCGTCGGAGCGGCGAGGTCGTGCAACGCCTTGTATTCGGCGCTGCTCTTGGCGGGTAACTGCGAAAGGATTGCGTCGACTTGGTCGCCGGCGGTTACAGCCTTGAGACAGAAGCCGGCGAGGATCGTGGCAGCGAGGACGATGAACTTTACGGATGTGCGCGGCATGGCAAAACTCCGCGGAACAACGTGGACGAGAGACGATCAGGGCCCCTCGGGCTGCCGCTCGAGGGGCCACTCGATAGCGAGGCCAGAAGGATCAGCCCTTGTCGGCCTTCGACTTCATGTCGGCCAGGATGCCGTCCCAAACGCCGTGCGGCGAGAAGCTGTCGCCGGAGGTGCAGGAGTTGTAGGCATCGAGCGACTTGCGGACCGCGTCGGCCAGCTCGTAGCCGCTCATCTTGTTCACGAAGACCGACATCTTGCCGAGGAAGTCCTTGTAGCCGGCGGCGCAGTCTTCCTTGGCGAACGCGGGCGACACGCCGGCAAGCAACGCGGCGGCGAGCGCGGCAATAGCGATTCTCTTCATTGGAGTCTCCAGTTGAAACGAGGGGTTTCTCCGCCGGGTGATCTTGCCTCATGGATTAAGTCTGCTGGCGACAGGTGTCGCCGTACCGGGCTTGGGACGGCATCCTGGCCGACATGAAGTCGAAGGCCGACAAGGGCTGATCCTTCTGGCCTCGCTATCGAGTGGCCC
>DATIZL010000097.1:0-27880 GCA_035517115.1 Hyphomicrobium sp. | reverse complement strand
GAAATGCCAACGCAGCACGCCGTCCGCAGTGGCCCACCCGACGCATGAGCCCGTAGAGCCCTGGTCATTGATCGACCACCAGTTTTCGCGCAGATCCTTCGCTTGAGGGATCGGCGCCGCGGCAATCATTCCCGCTGCGGCAGCATGTTCGAATTGCCAATCCTTCTCCGTGCCGCTCGAGGGGACACAGTTCAGGATCCGAGGCACAGGAGCGGTGGAGGTCGTCTTTGCCGGCGCCGCCTTCGTTCTCAAAATCCGTGGTGCGCGCTTATCACGAGTAGCGCGTCTCTTGGCAGCCCGTGCCATCGGCGCATCCAATGCATTTTATTCAATTCACGAATGTCAATATGCAGTTCAACCAATACCTGCATCAGCTTGGTTTTGCAATCTTTCCTTGTTATGCGGACGGCGGCAGTCATGGGCGGCGAGCAAAATGGAATTCGGGCCTCGGGTCGTTTGCGTTGCCGGCGCGCGACGTCGCGTCGGTGCGCTCGAGAGGCCGACGAGCAATCGCGAAGCAACCCGCGGCATTCGAGTGATAGTTGCGGGGGCGCGTTCCCCGTAAGCCGCCGTCATACTTCCCCGCTCCAGGTCTGCTAGAACCTCCGCCAGTATCTCCACCAGCCACTCACGGGAGATGAGCATGCACAGCTTCCCTCGCTGGGGCGCGCCGGTCGCGGCCCTGGCAACTCTGGCGCTCGGCATCTGGATCGCCTGCGCCCCGGCGCTCGCCAACAGCCCCGGTCCGGGCGGCGGCTCGGGCGAGAGCCGGTGCGGCAAGTACCCCGAGGGCAGCAAGGGGTGGAAGAAGTGCATGGGCCAGGAGCGCCAAGACCTGGAGGACACCTATGCGCTCGGCTACTGGATGGCCAAGACCGGCGAGTACGACGAGGCCCTGAAGGTGCTCGCGGCCGGCGACCAGAGCGACCCGCGCGTCTTGACCATGATCGGCTTTGCCACGCGCCACTTGGGCCGCGTCGGCGAGGCGCTCGGCTACTATGAGAAGGCGCTCGCCGCCAACCCCAACATGACCTCGACGCGCCAGTACCTCGGCGAGGCCTTCCTGCAGCTGGGCGAGCCGGGAAAGGCGAAGCTCGAGCTCGCCGAGATCGCCAAGCGCTGCGGCACCTCCTGCGTGGACTACCGCGATCTCAGCTCGGCCATCGCCGCCTACGAGACGAGCGGCAAGAGCTGAGCCAGGCCTCTCAAAGCGCAACGATCGCAAGCGGGCGGCTCACGGGCCGCCCGTCGCGCTTCGGGCATCCTCGATCAGCGCCTCGAGGCCGTCGCAGGTGAGGCCGTCGAGGAAGGCGACGAGAGCGGCGATCTCCTGCTCGCTGAGCCCGAGCGGGCGGATGGCGGCGTCCTGCGCGGGATCGCCCGAGCCGCCGCCATTGTAGTAGCGCACCACCTCCTCCAGGGAGCCGAGCGACCCGTCGTGCATGTAGGGAGCCGTGCGCGCGACGTCGCGCAGGCCGGGCGTCTTGAACTTGTGCGCGTCGCCGGGCTCGTGTGTCACCTCCTGACGGCCGCGGTCCTCCACGGTCTCGGCGGCCGGCGGCCCTGCCCGGAAGCTTAGGCCCGTGTTGTGGAAGCCGTGGTCGGTGAAGAGCGCGTCACGCTCGCCGACGCTATGGCACGCCGAGCATTGGGCCTTGCCCGTGAACAGGCGAAACCCCTGCTGCGCCTGCGCGGTCATTGCTCCAGCCTCCCCGCCATAGCGCCAGCGGTCGAAGGGCGATTGCGCGCACAGCAGGCTGCGCTCGTAGCTGGCGATCGCCTTGCCGATCAGCGGCACGCTCACGGGCGCACCGAAGGCCTTCTCGAAACGGTCCCGATAGTCTGGCAGCTGCTCGAGGCGCACGATGAGGCCCTTGAAGGTCGGGTTCGCCATCTCGTGCGGCTCAAACAGCGGGACGAGGATTTGCGCTTGCAGCGAGGGCGCCTCGCCGTCGCGCATGAGCAGCTCCTCGTACGCGACGTTGAGCAGGCTCGGCGCGTTGCGGCGCAGGCGCTTGCCGTCCGCCCCTTTCGGCGTCGGGCGGCCGGTTTGCGTGAACGCCTGCTCCGGCACGTGGCAGGTGGCGCAGGCGATCGAGCCGTTGCCCGACAGCCGGGGATCGAAGAAGAGCTTGCGGCCGAGCGCGATCCTCTCTGCGTCGGGTGCGTCTTGCTCGGAGAGGACGAGGCTCGGGAGGCCGAGCGGCGGATGGGCGATGCGGGCAAGCGCCTCTGCGTTCCGGTCCCTGTCGCCGGCCAGCGATGCGGCCGCGGCCAGCACGATCAGTGCAGCTCCAACGGGGCGCGGGCTGAGCACTACTTCGCCTGGGCATCCCGCTGCAACGTGGCGATGGCCTCTTGCACGTTGGTCATGAACTGGGCCGGGAAGATGATGGTCGAGTTCTTCTCGGTCGCGATCTCGGCCATGGTCTGCAGCGTGCGCAACTGCAGCGCGACGGGGTGCGCGGTGATGATGTCGGCGGCTTCGCCCAACTTCACCGCGGCCTGGAACTCGCCTTCGGCGGCGACGATCTTGGCGCGCCGCTCGCGCTCGGCCTCCGCCTCCTTCGCCATGGCGCGCTGCATGTTCTCCGGCAGCACGATGTCCTTGATCTCGACCGCGGTCACCTGCGTGCCCCACGGCTCGGTGTGCGCGTCGATCACGTTCTTGATCTGCTCGTTGATGTCGGCGGTCTGCGACAGGAGCTGATCGAGCGAGAAGCGGCCGACGACGTTGCGCACGGTCGTCTGGCTGATCTGGTTGATGGCGTTGTAGACGTTCTCGATGGCGATGACCGACTTTTCCGGATCGGAGATGTGATAGTAGGCGACGGCTGCGATATCGATGGAGACGTTGTCCTTGGTGATGATCTTCTGCGAGGGGATCTGCATGGTCACCGTGCGCAAGGACACGCGCGTCATCGTCTGCACCGGCACCCAGACGAGGGTCAGCCCGGGCCCGCGCACGCCGCCGAACTTGCCGAGATTGAAGATGACGCCGCGCTCGTACTGGCGCAGCACGCGGATCGAGAGGAAGAGGTAGGCGACGATCAGAGGGACGAGGACGGCTCCGGTCATGGCGCGTCATCCATTGCTGTGGGCGCTCGCACGGGGCCCATCATATCAAGGTCGGGCTTCTCTCGCTCGGGTTTCGGTGCCGCCGCTTAGGTCTTGGGCTCCGCCGTCTTGGCCTCGGTCTTCATCCACATGAAGGTGCCGGCCCCGCATTTCAGCCACTTCTTGGTGAAGCCCAGGACGCGCATGGCCTCCTCTTCCGCCTGGCGCGCGTCCTGCTCCTTGCCCGCGGCCGTCAAGGTCTTGATCTGCTCCTCGAGGTTCTCGACCTTCCTCTGGTCCGCATCGCGGAGCTCGGTCTGTTTGAGGAGCCCGTCGATGGCGGAACCGACGGCCGGAATCTTCGGGCAGGCGAGCGCCGGGGCGCCGATGAGGCAGAAAAGCGCGATACCGGTGACAACTGTACGCATGTGGGATCCCCCGTTATCGACGTGACTTAGGGCTGCGATCGCTTGTGGACCGCGCCGGCGTCAACATACACCTCCGAGCCCAGCTTGCGGAAGCGCTCGCTCATCTCGGCCATGCCGGCTTCGCGTGCCACCGCGGCCGCGGCCCCATCCGCTTCCGGGTCGACCTGCGTCGTCTCCTCGGCGAGCTCCACACCCGCCTCGTTCAGCCTTGCCGCGTAGTCGCGCACCTGCTGCGTGATCTCCATGGAGCAGAACTTGGGTCCGCACATGGAGCAGAAGTGGGCGACCTTGTGGGCTTCCTTCGGCAGCGTCTCGTCGTGGAAGGAGCGCGCCGTGTCGGGGTCGAGCGAGAGGTTGAACTGGTCCTCCCAGCGGAACTCGAAGCGCGCGCGCGACAGGGCATCATCGTGCGCTTGAGCGGCCGGGTGCCCCTTGGCGAGGTCGGCGGCATGGGCGGCGATGCGATAGGTGATGACGCCGGTCTTCACGTCGTCGCGGTTCGGAAGGCCCAGATGCTCCTTCGGCGTCACGTAGCAGAGCATGGCGGTGCCGAACCAGCCGATCATCGCCGCGCCGATGCCCGATGTGATGTGGTCGTAGCCGGGCGCGGTGTCGGTGACGAGCGGGCCCAGCGTGTAGAACGGCGCTTCGCCGCACAGCTCGAGCTGCTTCTCGACGTTGACCTTGATCTTGTGCATGGGGATATGCCCGGGGCCCTCGATCATCACCTGGCAGCCCTTGGCCCAGGCGATCTGCGTGAGCTCGCCCAAGGTCTCGAGCTCGGCGAACTGCGCGCGATCATTGGCGTCCGCGATGGAGCCCGGGCGCAGACCATCACCGAGGGAGAAGGAGACGTCGTAGCGGCGCATGATGTCGCAAATGTCCTCGAAGCGCGTATAGAGGAAGCTCTCCTTGTGATGCGCGAGGCACCACTTGGCCATGATGGAGCCGCCGCGCGAGACGATGCCGGTCACGCGGCTGGCGGTGAGGGGCACATAGGGCAGGCGCACGCCGGCGTGGATGGTGAAATAGTCGACGCCCTGCTCGCACTGCTCGATGAGGGTGTCCTTGTAGACCTCCCAGTCGAGCTTGACAGGATCGCCGTCGACTTTCTCCAAGGCCTGGTAGATCGGCACCGTGCCGATGGGCACGGGGGAGTTGCGGATGATCCACTCGCGCGTCGTGTGGATGTTGCGGCCCGTGCTCAAATCCATCACGGTGTCGGCGCCCCAGCGGATCGCCCACACCATCTTCTCGACCTCCTCCTCGACCGAGGAAGTGACGGCCGAGTTGCCGATGTTGGCGTTGATCTTCACGAGGAAGTTGCGGCCGATGATCATCGGCTCGAGCTCGAGATGGTTGATGTTGGCCGGGATGATGGCGCGCCCGCGCGCCACCTCGCTGCGCACGAACTCCGGCGTGATGAAAGGCGGAATGGCGGCGCCGAAGCTCTCTCCATCTTCGAGCGCCGCCTGCGCCCGCTCCAACAGGGCCGTGCGGCCCATGTTCTCTCTATGCGCGATAAAAGCCATCTCCTCGGTGATGACGCCGGCGCGCGCGAACTCGAGCTGGGTGATGCCTTGCTCTCCCCCCACCCCCAACCCCTCCCCACCAGGGGGAGGGGAAGAGCGGCTGCGGAAGGGCTGCGGCTTGTTCAAGAACTCGCGTGCCAGGTGTGAAGCGGAAACGTTGCCGTTGTCCTCGGGGCGCACGGCGCGGCCCTCGTAGCGCTCGACCGCACGCCGCTCGACCCAAGCTTCGCGCACGCGCGGCAGCCCGCGCGCAACGTCGATTTCTGCGCTCAAGTCCGTGTAGGGGCCCGAAGGATCATAGACGCGGAATGGCGGCTCGCCGCTTTCCGGCGACAGCGCGATCTCGCGGAACGGGACGCGGATGTCGGGATGGCCCGCGGGGGCCGAGTAGACCTTGGCGGAGGCGGGCAGCGGGCCGGTGGTCACCTTCGGCGGCTCGAGGTCCGAGGTGCGCGCAACTTTGTTCATGCCAACCTCCACTCGAGGGCACGCGCCGGCATGACGAGGGAGTAGTGGCGTGAAAGCGCGTCCGTCCCTTCGCCGGCATGACCCGGATCAGGTTCTAAGGGTGCTCGCGCAGCGGATAGCGCGATCTCAGCCGGTTCCCCGGCGCCCCTCGGAACAGTTCTAGTGTGCGCCCGCGCGCGGTGCGGCGCAAGGGCTCAGGCGAGATACCCGACGTAGCTGAGCCAGGCGCCGAAAATCACCTGCACGGTGCCACCGATCAGCGGCACCGCCGGCTTGTCCAGCGCAGCGCTTTGGAGCGAGCGCACGGCGTCCGGGAAGAGAATGCGCGCAGCGCCGCCGATGGCGAAGATCCAGCCGAAGACCGTGATGATCGTCGGCCAGCCCTCCCACACGTTGTGCGTGGTGAGGATGGCGAGGCCGCCGAGCAGCGTCAGCAGCCCGATGATGAACATCATTTCGGGGCTGGCGGCGATCTCCTTGGCCATGGTGCGAAAGTTCTCCCGGTTGATGAGCACGCCCAAGCCGACAATGAGCAGCATCGGTCCGATCAAACGGGCAAGGTAGAGCGAGGTGTCCATGGTTGTCCCCCAATGGAATGATTCGCACGCGGGGAAGTCTGAACCCGCTTCATTGGTGCAGCAAGCAGCGCGAGCAGCATGCAGCGCAAGATGTCATCCTCGGGCTCGTCCCGAGGATCCACACCTCGTCTCGCACCGGAGTGTGCGGATAGCTGGATGGTCGGGACAAGCCCGACCATGACATTCATATGAGGGGATCACCCACATGAGGGTGATCACCGCCCCTCGCGCCACCAGGCGAGGCCGATCAGCAGGAGCAGGGCGGAGAGCGCGGTGAAGCCGGTGAACATGGGCGTGAGCTTCACGCCGCGCGTCACGTAGGCCTCGCGGTCCTTGAGGCCCATCCAACCCGAGCCCGCGAGCACCTTGGCGTTCGCCAGCATGGAGACGCGCGGCACGTCGACCGAGGAGGGGTTGGCGCGCACGGCCGCGGCCGAGCTTCCCGTCCAGAAGGCGCCGCCGCCGGTGGCATCGATGATGGGCTGCAGCTTCTTGTCGGTCGCGGTGACCTCGCTCATCTCGATGGGGTCGTCGATGCCGGCGTGCGCAACCGCAGTCAGCTCGCCGGATTGGGCCTTGTAGAGGCCGGGGATCTTCACGTCGAGGGTCGAGCGCCAGACGCCGGCGCCGGCAGGCTCGAGCGTGATCTCGGAGGCCTCTCCGCCGGGTCCCGACAGCGTGACGGGGCCGACCTTGTCCTCCATGGAGCGGCGCTCGAGCGTGAGCTTCAGGCCCTTGGCGGAGGCGAGCAGGCGCTCCTCCTCGAGGTCCGGCTCCTTCATCAGCCAATGCGACAGCCGGCGCAAAAGATCGCTGTGCGGGCCGCCGCCTTCATAGCCGCGCGCCCACAGCCACGCCTGATCGGAGGTCAGCAATGCGACGCGGCCTTTACCCTTATGGTCGAGCACCAAGAGCGGCTCGTTTTCGGCGCCGTCCATGAGGGTGCGGCCGTGCTCGGGCCGCACCTCGACCTGGCGGAACCAGCGGCCCCAGGTGGGCGGCGCCTTCTCGGTGCCCGAGCCGGGAAGGTCTTGTGTCACCGGGTGCTTGCGGCCGTCGTCCGTGAGCGTCGCCTTGAAGGGCTCCGACAGCACGCGCCCCGTCGGCACCGCGGGCAGCACAGGCGATAGGGGCGTGCGGAAGAGGCTCAGGCTGCCCGCGTAGTCGTCGCCGGCGGCAACGAGCAGGGCGCCGCCGTGCTCCTCCACGTAGCGGGCGATGTTGTCGTAGTAGGGAAGCTGCAGCAGCCCGCGGTGCTGGTAGCGGTCGAAGATGATGAGGTCGAAGTCGTTGATCTTCTCCGAGAACAGCTCACGCGTCGGGAAGGCGATGAGGGAGAGCTGATTGATCGGCGTGCCGTCGTGCTTCTCGGGTGGGCGCAGAATCGTGAAGTGCACGAGGTCGACCGCCGCGTCCGATTTCAAGAGATTACGCCAGGTTCGCTCGCCCGCGTGCGGCTCGCCAGAGACGAGCAGCACGCGCAGGTTCTCGCGCACGCCTTCCGCCGCGATCACCGCGCGGTTGTTGGCGGGCGTGAGTTCGCCCGGCGCGGTGTCGAGCTCGACCTCGAGGATGTTCTGGCCCGCGTGCGGGAACGGCATGTCGATCTTGACCGGGCGCCCGATGGTCGTCGTCACCGTCTCGTCCGCGCGGCCTTCGCGGCGCACCTTCAGGGTGACGATCTCGGAGGTGTCGGTCTCGCGGCCCGTCTGGCGCACTGCGACCTCGATGTCGCGCGACTGCCCGACGATGCCGTAGCGCGGCGCCTTCAGGACCTCGATGCGCCGGTCGAACTCGTCGGGGGCGCCGGTCAACAGCGCGTGCACGGGCGCGTCGAAGCCGAGCGCGCCGGCGCTCTTGGGCACATCGTGCACCTCGCCGTCGGTGACGAGGATGACGCCGGCAACACGGTCGGGCGGCGTATCGGCGAGCGCCTTGTTCAGATCGCCGAAGAGATGCGTGCCGGGCGCAGTCATTTCTCCGGGCTTGGAGGCCTCGACCCATTTCACGGTGAGGTTGGGGATCTTCTTGAGCTTGGCGTCGAGGTCCGCCTTGACCGCCGAGGTCTGCGCCTTGCGGTCGCCGAGCGTCTGGCTCGCGCTCTCGTCGATCACCACGATGGCGACATTGGACAGGCTCTCGCGCTGCTCCTCGCGCAAGGTCGGGTTGGCGAGCGCCGCAATGAGGGCGGCAAGCGCGGCAGCACGCAGGAGCGCGCCACGCGAGCGGCGGTACAAGAGATAGCCGACGAGCACAAGGGCGAGCGCGCCCGCGGCCCAGAAGAACGGGGCGGGAAGGACGGGCGCGAAATCAATCGACCAGTTCATGCACTCACCGCGTGATCGGTCGGCCCAATGCCTGCGTGTCTACACCCTCCCCTCGATGGGGAGGGTGGCGCCGCAGGCGCCGGGTGGGGTGAAGAGCTTGGTGCACTTGTCGTGATGCCCCAGCCGGTCCCCCCACCCCTAACCCCTCCCCACCTGGGGGAGGGGGATAGGGTGGAGCGAACTTCGATGTTGCGCGTCGCGTTCATCTGCTGGCTTTCGCTCATTGGCCGAGCCGTTCCAGGAGCGCGGGGACGTGCACCTGGTCTGCCTTGTAGTTTCCGGTGAGCGCGTGCATCACGATGTTGATGCCGGTGCGGAAGGCCATCTCGCGCTGGTCCTCGCCGCCGCCGACCGTCGGATAGAGCGGACGCCCGCCTTCGTCGAGCGCCCAGGCGGCCGCGAAGTCGTTGGGCGTCACGATGATGGAGGTGACGCCGTCGGACACGCGCGCGCGGCGCACCGTGTGATCCTGACCTGCGGTGTCGTCCTGGGCCTCGACCCAAAGCTGGCCGCCGTCCCAGCGGCCCGGGAAGTTACGCAAGAGGTAGAAGGCTTTGGTCAGCACGTGGTTCTCGGGCACCGGCTCGAGGCGCGGCACATCGAGCCGGCCGAGGATGCGCTGCAGCGCGGATTCGCCCTGGCCGAGCTGGGGCCCGCCGGTCGGAAGCCCGCGGCCATAGTCCTGCGTGTCGAACACGATGAGACCGCCTTGCTTCATGTAGGCGTCGATCTTGGCGAGCGTCGGCTCGGGCAGCGGCGCCGCATCGGGCAGCACCGGCCAGTAGAGCACCGGGTAGAACACGATCTCGTCGGTGAGGATGTTGACGCCGACCGGCGTGCCGGGCTCGACCGCGGTGCGCACGGCGAGCAAGCGCCCCAGGCCGTCGAGCCCCTGGCGGCTCACCTCGTCGACCTCCGGGTTGCCGGTCAGCACGTATCCGAGCGTGACCCTGCTCGTCGAGTCCATGGCGCGTTGGTCGGCGGGCGAGACCGGCGTCTTTGGCGGTACGACCTCGGCGTCGTTCTGGGGGAAGATCTCCTGCGCGCTGAGCGGTGTCGACGAGGGAAGTGCCGAGAGCGCGATCAGCAGCGCGGCGACCGCGGCTGCGGCGGGTGCACGCCGCAGGCGGTGCGCGAGGCCCGTGCCCCACTGCAGCAGGATGATGGCGATGATGTCGGCGAAGAGGAGGCCCAAGGCTGCGAGCAGCAACCACGATTTGAGCGGCTTTGCCCCTTCGCTCGCGTAGCTCAGCCGCTGCACGCCGCCCGGGAACGACGGCAGCGGCGCCAGCTTGGAATTGACGTTGAGCACGTTGATCGCGCGCGGGGACGCCGCGGCGCCGTAATAGCCCGGCGGATGATCGAGAGATGCCGCGATATCGTGGACCTTGGCGGCGGAAACCGGCTGCGCCGTGGGCGGCGGCGACTTTAGGGTGCCGTAGCCGTCGAGCGTCTGCAGCGGCGGCAGCACGGCCGGCGTTTCCGGCGCGGCGGCATCCCCGGCGTCTGCGCTCGCCGCTTCTCCCTCGTCCGCTACGCCGGCGCCGAGCGCCGAGATGCGGCGCAGCATCTCCACGAACATGCCCGACAGCGGCAGGTTCGACCAGTCGGAGTTCGCGGTGACGTGGAAGAGGATGATCTGCCCCTGGCCGAGCTTGCGCGCAGTGACGAGCGGCGTGCCGTCCTGCAGCCGGGCCCACACGTCGACGTCGCGTCCAAGCATGGCCGGGTCGGCGAGAACCTGGCGGTTGACGGTGACCTCTTGCGGCACGGGGATGCCGGCAAAGAGGCTCGTGTCCTCGATCGCGGCGAGCGGCTGCGGCGTCGACCAGGAGAGCGCGCCTCCGAGCGTGCGGCCGCCGACGCGCAAGGGAACGGGGAGCAGCTCGTCACCGCCGTTCTCGAGCCGCGGGCCGGCAAAGCGTACGAGGATGCCGCCGCGCTTCACCCAGTCCTCCACCTTCTTCTTGGCCTCGCCCGACAGCGTGCCGATGTCGGCGAGCACGAGGACGGTCGCTTTTTGCGCGAGTGCGTCGTGAATGCCGGCGACGAGGTTTGAGCCCTTCGGCTTCACGAGCTCGGAGAAGGGCGCCAGCGCCTTCTCGATGTAGTAGAGGGGCGCTAAGAGCGGCTGCGCCTGCTCGCGGCTTTCACCGGATATGAGCGCCACGCGGTGCCACTGCGAGCGCGCGTCCAAGAGGCTCACCGCGCCAGCCGAGCGCTCGCCCGCGATCTCGACGCGCGCGACCTGGTTGCGCAATTCGAGCGGCAGCTCGAGCGCCACGGTGGTCGTCGGCTCGCCGGCCGGAAGCGCAAATGGCGCCTCACCAAGCCGCTGACCGCGCACCGAGTAGGCGTGCACGAAGCCGCTGCGCATGGTCCCGCCGGTGCGCGCCAGCCGCGCCTCGAGCTTGCCGCTTTGACCGATGCCGGCGTAGAGCCCGAGCGCTTCTGCTCCTCGGCCGTCGGCGACGACCGCGAACGTTCCGTCCTGTGCCAGCCCTTTCAAGCGCTGCGCAGTCTCCGCCGCCTTGGCGTCGTGGTCGATGCCGTCGCTGAGCCACACGACGCTGGGCGCGCCTTTGGATGCGCCTTCGAGTGCGCTCTCGAGCGCCTTGACCGCGGCGAGGCGGTCGGGCGCGAAGGGTTGCGGCTCGAGCGCGGCCGCGGTCGAGCGGGCGTCGGTCGGGGCTTCAATGCGCGCGGTGACGGTTTTGGCGGCGCTGGCGGTGGGCACGACCACCACGGGACGGTTGTGACTCTCGGCTTCCGCGATCACGCGGTCGATCATTCGCTGGCGCTCGCCCCAGTGCGCGGCCGATGCCCAGCCGTTGTCGACGAGGATCGCAACCGGGCCGTTGCCGTCGAGGGCGGCCTCGCGCGAGGGGTTCAGCACGGGCTCGGCGAGCGCGAGTATGATGAGCGTCGCGGCGGCGAGCCGGATGAGCGTCAGCCACCATGGTGACTTGGCCGGCGTCTTCTCCTCATTCTCGAGCCCGACGAGGATGCGCGTCGGCGGGAACGTCACCTGGCGCGGGCGCGGAGGCACGGTGCGCAAAAGCCAATAGATGATCGGCAGCGTCGCGAGCGCGCCGAGCAGCCACGGGTTGAGGAAGGCGAGCGCGCCGAAGCTCATGGCTGCCCCTCCGATGCCTGCCCCTGCCAGCGGTGATCGCCAGCGCCGCCCTGGAGCCGCATGATGAGGGTGAGCAGCGGCTCGGAGGCCGGGCGGTCGGTGTGGTGTACGAGGAACGACCAGCCGAGCCGCTTGGCGATGGCGGCGAGCTCAGCCCGATGCGCTTCGAAGCGCTGGCGGTAGCGGGTGCGCAAGCTCTGGGCGCGGTCGATGACCCAGCGGTCATCACCGATGGGGCTCAGGAACTCGGTGCGGCCCTCGTAGGGCAGCGATTCTTCCGCCGGGTCGAGGATCTGGACCAGGTGCCCGGAGGCGCCGTCGGCGGCGAGCATCTCGACGTGCTCGCGCGTCTTCGCGATCGGGTCGAGAAAGTCGCTGAACAGCAACACGCCCGAGAAGCGGCGCAGATGCGTCTTCGGCGGCTGCGTTGCGGTGAGTGACGGCTCGTTGGCGACCATCGCCTCGGCGATGCGCGTCGTCGCTTTGCGGCTCGCAGTCGGCTGCGTCAGCCCCAGATAGGCTACGCGCTCGCCCCCGCGCACGAGCAGCTCAGCCGCCGCCAGCATGAGCACGATCGCACGCTCGCGCTTGGTCGTGCCGGTGAGGTGGCTGCGGAAATCCATCGAGGGAGAGAGGTCGGGCCACAGCCAAAGGGTATGCGCCGCCTCCCACTCGCGCTCGCGCACGTAGAGGTGGTCGGAGCTTGCCGAGCGCCGCCAGTCGATCTGGCGTGCGGTGTCGCTCGATTGAAATTGCCGGAACTGCCAGAAGGTTTCGCCGGGCCCCGCGCGACGGCGGCCGTGGATGCCGTGCGCCACCGTCTGCGCGATGCGCTTGGCCTCGATCAGGATGTTCGGCAGCCGGTCGGCGAGACCGAGCGCTTCACGTTCGAGACCGAGGACGCCGGCGCCGCGGGCGGCATCCTGGCGAGGCTCGGCGGCGGGGTTCGCCATTCCTTAGCCCACCTGCGCCACGAGCCGGGAGATGATGGCGCCGAGATCTTGGCCCTCGGCGCGGGCGGCGAAGGTCAGCGCCATGCGGTGCTTCAAGACCGGATCGGCGAGCGAGAGCACGTCATCGACGGATGGGGCAAGCCGGCCCTCGATCAGCGCCTTGGCGCGCACGGCGAGCATCAACGCCTGGCTCGCGCGCGGGCCCGGGCCCCAGGCGACGAAGCGGTCGGTCTCCTCGGAAGCGCCTGTACCGGGGCGCGCGGCGCGCACGAGCTTCAAGATCGCATCGACGACCTTGTCGGGCACCGGGATCTGGCGCACGAGGCGCTGGACGCTCATGAGCTCCTGTGCGCTGAGCACGGGCTCGAGGTGGCGCTCGTCCGTGCCGGTGGTGGCAAACAGCATGCGCCGCTCGGCGAGCACGTCGGGATAGGTCACGTCGATCTGCAAGAGGAAGCGGTCGAGCTGCGCCTCCGGGAGGGGATAGGTGCCCTCGTGCTCCAAGGGGTTTTGCGTCGCGAGCACGTGGAACGGGCTCGGGATGTCGTAGCGCTGGCCTGCCACCGTGACGTGGTGCTCCTGCATGGCCTGCAAGAGCGCCGACTGCGTGCGCGGGGAGGCGCGGTTGATTTCGTCCGCCATCAGAAGCTGGGTGAAGATCGGTCCTTTGACCAGGCGGAAGGAGCGGGCCTTGCCGGGGATGTCCTCCAGCACCTCCGAGCCGATAATGTCGGAGGGCATGAGGTCGGGGGTGAACTGCACGCGCTTGGCATCGAGGCCGAGGACCCGCCCGAGCGTCTCGACCAGCAGCGTCTTGGCGAGGCCCGGCACGCCGATCAGCAGGGCATGGCCGCCCGACAGGATGGTGATGAGCGAGCGCTCGATGACGACGTCCTGGCCGAAGATGACGGAGGCGGCGGCCTTGTGGGCGCGCTGAACCCGCTCCGCCGCGGCTTCCAGGCGGGGAACGATGTCGGCGTGCGTCTCGGTAAGGGTGCTCATGGGGTCTAGGGCTCGCTTGGCTATTTGGGGGCGCCCGAGGGCAGCATAGCGGAATTATGAACGTGAACGATCGGGGGGGCGTTCGGCCCGGTCAAGTGAATGTTACGTTAGACTTGGGGGTAGGGTGTCACATGGGGGAAGGCTGGTTATCGGCGGATTTGAGGCAACACGCGGATGCCTGGGGACGGTACCAAGATCAGGGAGAGCTCGAGCCGCGGATTGCGCGAAACCGCGATCGTGTCTCCGTGCGGCCGCGCACCTCTCCCGGTCGAGAGCTGGCAGCCGCCCTACTGCGGCGATATCGGTCTCAAAATCCGCGCCGACGGCCAGTGGCTCTATCAGGGAAGCCCCATCCGTCGCGAGGCGCTGGTGCGGCTCTTTTCAAGCGTGCTGCGCAAGGACGCAGACGGGCGCACCTACCTCGTCACGCCCGCCGAGAAGATCGACGTGGCGGTCGAGGATGCGCCGTTCCTGGCAGTGGCGATGGAGGTTAGGGGCGAAGGCCGCGCTCAGGAGCTTACGTTCACGACCAACGTGGGGGATATCGTGGCCTGCGGCCCGCGCCGCCCGTTGCGGTTTGCCGTGCAGGAGCCTGGCGGCGGCTTGAAACCTTACCTGCTCGTGCGCGGCCGGCTCGAGGCGCTGCTCACGCGCGCGCTCGCCTATGACCTCGCCGCGCTCGCGGTCGAGGACGCTCGCGAGGGGCGCTCGTGCTTGGGTGTGTGGAGTGCGGGCGCCTTCTTCCCCATGGACGGCTAGACGCTCAGTGCAGCTTGAACTCGGCGCCGACGAGGCGCACCTCGGCGGGCGTGATGAGCTTGCTGTGGGCAACCGTCACCTTGAACAGCTTGCCGTCGAGCTTGGCGGTCCAGAAATCGAGAAATCCCTTGAGCTTGGGAAAGCGCGGGTGGAGATCGTAGTCCTGCCAGATGTAGCTCTGCAGAAGCGCCGGGTGGTCCGGCAGACGATAGAGGATTTCCGCGGTCGTGAGGCTATATCCTCGTAAGAGCTCGCCAAGTTCCGTCTGGGCCATCGTCATGTCCCCCAATCCGATCCCCCGATCAGATGCCGAGCGCAAGAGACTCGGCCTATGCTTGAGAATGATACTTGAGACAAACCCAAGCACAACGAATTTGTTCCATCCAGCCAGTGTGTTAGCAGCGTCGGCCGGTGACTGCTGACAACGCCCCAACCCTCGCGCGCCGAGCCGCGCTAGGCGAGCGCCATGATCGAGACCGCACTCAGAGCCTTCACGACCTTCTTCGCCACCATCGGGCCGGTGGAGGCGGCGGTGCTGTTTGCAACGCTTACGCCCAAGATGCCGCGGCGTGCGCGGGCCGAGATCGCGGTGCGCGCGACCATCATCGCCAGCGCGATCCTGCTCGTCTTCACGTTGTTCGGGCAGCCGCTCTTAGACGAGCTCGGCGTGACGATCCCCGCGCTGCAGACGGCCGGCGGCATCATTCTGCTCATCATTGCGCTCGACATGATCTTCGCGAAGCCGACGAGCGCCTTCAAGCTCACCGAGCCAGAGGACAAGGAGGCTCAGAAGAAAGACGACATCGCCGTGTTTCCGTTGGCGACCCCGCTGCTAGCGGGGCCCGGTGCGATGAGCGCGGGCATCCTGCTCGCCGCCAACGCCAGCGGCAATCCGTGGGGGCTCGCAGTCGCGGTCGGCGCGCTCGGTGCGGTGATGGTCATCACGCTTGCGCTGCTGTTGCTCTCGCACGAGCTCAACAACGTCATCGGCATCACGGCGCAGCGCGTCTTGATGCGCGTGTTCGGCATTCTTCTCGCCGGCATCGCCGTGCAGGCGGCCTTCAACGGGATCGGCGCCAGCGGGCTCGTGCGCCTTTAGCGCCCGCAGCCGGCGCTTTCTGAGCACTTTTCTAACGGTGGAGCGTTACTATCGGCAGGCCTAGGCTGCACAATCTGGGAGGTTCCCCATGGCGAGATCGAACGCGGGCGCACTCATTGCTCTGATTGCAAGTGCTGCGGCGCTTGCGATTGCGACGGACCCGGCCGGCGCATGGACGCATCGCAGGGCGGCGCCGTTCCCGCAATTCTATGGGCTCCGCTACTATTCCGCTCCGCATCCCGTTCGCTACTACCGGGTTTGCGGATACGGCGACTGCGCTTGCCTGCACAGCATTGCGCTGCGGACAGGTGCCCGCGTGTGGTGGGACCGTTACGACGCCTGCACCGGCTGATGCGATCGCTTTCATCCGCATGTCAGTCAAATCCGGACGGCGCTTAGGGAGGCATTAACCTCGAGCGTCCAGAATTGGGACAGTCGCGTCGATCAAAGGCGTCTGTCCCCATGTCCTTGTTGCGTCTGTCGGTGTTGCGTGCCGGCCAGCCCCGGGCAAGAGTAACGGGGGCGCTGGGCTGGATTGCAGCGCTCCTCCTTTCCCACGCGCTCGGCGCGTGCAGCACGACGGGTGCTACAACACAAGCACCCGTGTGGTACGGTGCCGATGCACCCGGCCAGGTGGCAGGCCTGCGCGCGAGTCCGCCGGTCGAGGTCGAGGACGACGGCATCGAGGGGCAGCGCCCGCCGCCGATCCGCGCGCAAAAGCTGCCCGACGATCCGACCGAGCCCTACAGCCGCAACTACGGCTCGGTGCCCCGCGCTTAGAGCCTTGAGGCACGTGCAATAACGAGCGCCGGGGCCCATATGAGATGAGTGCAACAAGCGGAGGTGCTCTCGTGAGGCGCGTATGGCTTTCAGGCTTGCTGCTCTTGGCGGGCAGCATGCTAGCGGCCGATGCCGCAGCAGCGGCGAGTGCCGCCGACTACGACCGACAGCGCTTCATTGCGCGTAATTCGACCACGCTTCGCTCCATTCCCGGCATTCGCCGGGACAGCGATAACGTGCGCCAGCCCTATCCGCCGCGCTTCTATAGCGACATGGGCCGCGGCATCCAGGGCTGCCGCTGGCTGATGGAGCGGGCGATCGAGACCAACAACCGCAACTGGCTGCAACGCTACCGCGGCTGCGCGCAGTAGGCGCTGCTCCATGGCGCTGCCGTCCGCCGATCGCGGTTGCGAGGTTGTTATTTGCCGTTGGGCCGACATCCCGGACAAGGGGCGGCTGACGCCGCAAATAGATGCGATCTTCTTTGAGTCGAGCAATACGAAGGACTTTGCTGACGATGGGGCGCGCTCAGCCTTCCGCGAGCGTTGGCTCGGCAGATACCTCGCAAACGAGCCGCAGTTCGCCTACGTCGCGCTCGCGGGCGACGGGGCACCGGCAGGCTATCTGGTCGGTTCGCTGTTGGAGCCTGTAGGCTTCGAAGCGTTCGCGGATGCGGCGTGGGAGTATCCTGCGCACCTGCACGTGAACCTCGCGCCGCAATTCCGCAATCGCGGCATCGGCGCGAGGCTGATCGGCGTCTTCGCGACGGATGCGCTGTTTGCGGGCGCGCCGGGTATGCACATCATAACGTCGGCTGATTCGCGCAACGTTGGCTTCTACACGCGCAACGGCTTTGCCGAGGTGGCGCGCGCCAGCATCGATGGACGCGAGCTCGTGTTTCTGGGGCGCAAGCTCGGCGTGGCAGAAACGGCTTGATCTCGCGCTGCGGGGGGCGATGATGGCGGCAACGTGCGGAGGGGGCATGCCTGAGGCCGAAGCGAGCGCGGCGCCCGGCAAAGCGCCGGCCATCTCGATGGCCGGCGTGCACAAGTGGTATGGCGATTTTCACGCTTTGGATGACGTGTCGCTGCGGGTCGCTTCGCGCGAGCGGATCGTCATCTGCGGTCCCTCCGGCTCCGGCAAGTCGACACTCATCCGCTGCATCAACCGGCTGGAGACGCACGACAAGGGCCGCATCGTCGTCGACGGGCACGAGCTGACGGGCGACCTGCGCCGCATCGAGACCGTGCGCTCCGAGGTCGGCATGGTGTTCCAGCAGTTCAATCTGTTCCCGCACTTAACCGTGCTCGACAACGTGTGCTTGGCGCCGGTGTGGGTGCGCAAGATGCCGCGCGCCAAGGCCGAGAAGCTCGCCATGCAGCTTCTGGAGCGGGTACGCATCGCGGCGCAGGCGAGAAAGTATCCGGGGCAACTGTCGGGGGGCCAGCAGCAGCGCGTCGCCATCGCCCGCTCGCTCGCCATGAATCCGCGCATCATGCTGTTCGACGAGCCGACGAGCGCGCTCGACCCGGAGATGGTGAAGGAGGTGCTCGACGTGATGTCCGAGCTCGCCAAGCAGGGCATGACCATGCTGGTCGTCACGCACGAGATGGGGTTTGCGCGCGCCGTCGCCGACCGCATCATCTTCATGGACGAGGGGCGCATCGTCGAGGATGCCAAGCCGGCCGCCTTCTTCAATCAGCCGAAATCGGAGCGGCTAAAGCAGTTCCTCTCCCAGATCCTGGCGCACTGAGGCAACGCGAGAGACCGGATGCGGCTTTCGACCTTCATTCTTGCTGTTGTGGTCTCCGCGCAGGCGGCCGGCGCCGGTACGCTGAGCGAGATTCGATCCCGCGGCGAGCTGCGCTGCGGCGTCAACACGGGGCTCGCTGGCTTTGCCGCGCCCGACGACGCCGGCCAATGGCGGGGCATCGACGCCGACTTCTGCCGCGCCGTGGCGGCCGCCATCTTCGGCAGCGGAGAGAAGGTCAAGTTCGTGCCGCTCAACGCCAAGGAGCGCTTCACCGCCCTGCAGTCGGGTGAGGTCGACCTCTTGTCGCGCAACACCACCTGGACCATGAGCCGCGACACCTCGCTCGGCCTCACCTTCACGGGCGTCATGTACTACGATGGGCAAGGCTTCATGGTGAGGAAGTCGCTCGGGCTGTCGAAGGTCGAGCAGCTCGCCGGCGCCAGCATATGCGTGCAGACGGGCACGACGAACGAGCAGAACCTCGCCGACTACTTCACCACGCGCAATTTGAGCTACCGGCCGGTGGTGTTCGAGCGCCTCGACGAGGCGATCTCCGCCTACACTACGGGCCGCTGCGATTCCTTCACGACGGATTCCTCCCAGCTCATCTCCGAGCGCACGCAACTCCCGAACCCCGGCGACAGCGTCATCCTGCCCGAGCTCATCTCGCGCGAGCCGCTGGGGCCGGCGGTGCGCCAGGGCGACGACCAGTGGGCCGGGATCGTGCGCTGGACGCACTTCGCCATGCTCAACGCGGAGGCCGACGGCGTGACGCAGCAGAACGTGGACGAGATGCTCAAGTCGCCCAATCCGGAGATCCGGCGGCTTCTGGGCCTCGAGGGCGGGTTCGGCGCCGGGCTCGGACTCTCGAACGACTGGGCGGTGGCGATTCTGAAGGCGGTCGGCAACTACGGCGAGAGCTTCGAGCGCAACTTGGGCTCGGGCTCGCGGCTCGGCATCCCGCGCGGGCTCAACGCACTGTGGAAGGACGGCGGGCTCCACTATCCCCCGCCCATCCGCTGAGGTGCGCGTGATGGACACAACGGTGCTGCGGACGTGCTTCACCTCTCCCAAAGGGAGAGGTCGGCTGGACGCGCCTAAGCGCGACAGCCGGGTGAGGGGTTGTGAGCTGCTGAGAGTCTTGGTCCCCCTCACCCTGACCCTCTCCCCACCGGGAGAGGGAATTTAGGGTGCCTTAGGCTGAGGTTCAGGCATGACACGGCGGCTGACAAAGTCGGTGCAAGCCCTGCGGAGCCTCGACTGGCTCTACGACCGCAAGGTGCGCGGGATCATTTTCCAAGTCGCCCTCGTCGTGGCGTTGCTCGTCGCCGGCTACGAGATCGTCAGCAACACGGCCGAGAACCTGAAGAAGCAGAACCTCGCCTCCGGCTTCGGCTTCCTCAGCAAGACCGCGAGCTTCGACATCTCGCAGACTCTCATCGAGTACCGCAGCACCATGAGCTACGGGCGCGCGTTCCTCGTTGGGCTCTTGAACACGCTGCTCGTATCGGGGCTCGGCATCGTCTTGGCGACGCTATTGGGCTTCGCCATCGGGCTCGGGCGCCTGTCGCACAACTGGATCGTCGCGCGGCTTTCGACGGCCTACGTCGAGATCGTCCGCAACATCCCGCTGCTGCTGCAGCTCTTCGTCTGGTATATCGGCGTGCTGCGCGCGATGCCGATGCCGCAGCAGGCGCTCGCGCTCGGACCGGCGCAGATCGACGTGCGCGGCGTGCATCTGCCCCGCCTGGTGCTCTACGGCGAGGTCGGGTGGATCCTGCTCATTGCGCTCGCGTGCAGCATCGTCTGGGCGCTCGTGCTGGCACGCTGGGCGCGCCGGCGCCAGATCGAGACCGGAGAGACTTTTCCCGCGGCGGCCGCTGGGCTCGGCGTGATCGCGGGCATACCGCTGCTCGCCCTCCTGCTGCTGGGGGTGCCAATCGGTCTCAGATACCCGCGCCTCGGCCCCTACAACTTCGAGGACGGGCTTACCATCGAGCCGGAGTTCCTGGCTTTGCTCGCGGGCCTGACGTTCTACACCGCGGCCTTCATCGCCGAGATCGTGCGGAGCGGCATCGAGGCGGTGCCGCGCGGACAGAAGGAGGCCGCAGCGGCGCTCGGCCTGCGCCCCTGGCAGGTGCAGCGTCTCGTCGTCATTCCGCAAGCGCTGCGCGTAATCATTCCACCGCTGACGAACCAATTCTTGAATCTCACCAAGAACTCCTCGCTCGCGGTGGCCATCGGCTACCCGGATCTCGTCTCGGTGTTCGCCGGCACGGTGCTGAACCAAACCAATCAGGCGGTCGAGGTGATCCTCATCACCATGGGCGTCTATCTCGCGATCAGCCTGCTAACCGCGCTCGCGATGAACTGGTTCAACGCGCGCATGGCACTGGTGGAGCGCTAGGGGTCCCCTCATGAGAGACGCAAGACGCCTTCCGCCCGCCGATTGGATCAAAGCCAATCTCGTCTCCACTTGGGGCAATGCCATCCTGACGATCATTTCCGTCGCAGCGATCGCGCTGCTCGTCTGGCGTGCGCTCGACTGGGGCCTTTTTAGCGCGGTGCTCTCCGGAAAGGACGGTAGCGCGTGTGCAAGGCCCGGCGCCGGCGCCTGTTGGCCCTTCATCACGCACAAGCTCGGCCTCTTCATGTACGGGCGCTATCCCGCGCCCGAACGCTGGCGGGTGGATCTCACGTATCTGCTGGCACTGGCTGGGCTCGTGCCCCTCATGATCCCGCGCGTGCCGGGCAAGCTGTGGCTGTCGCTCTACCTGCTCGTCGTCTTTCCGATCGTCGGCTTCCTGTTGGTGCGCGGCGGCGTTCCCGGGCTGCCGTACGTCTCGACCGAGCTCTGGGGCGGACTGTTCCTCACTCTCGTCGTCGCCAGCGTCGGCATTGCCGCCTCGTTCCCGATCGGCATCCTGCTGGCCCTCGGGCGCCGCTCGGAGCTGCCGATCGTGCGCTGGGCCTCGATCGCGTTCATCGAGTTCGTGCGCGGCGTGCCGCTCGTCACGGTGCTGTTCATGGCCTCCGTGATGCTGCCCTTGTTCCTTCCCCCCGACGTGACCTTCGACAAGCTCTTGCGCGCGCTGATCGGCGTCGCGCTATTCTCGGCTGCCTATCTTGCCGAGGTGATCCGCGGCGGCCTGCAGGCAATTCCCCGCGGGCAGTACGAGGCGGCGGACGCGCTCGGGCTGTCGTATGCGCAGAAGATGGGCTTCATCGTGCTGCCGCAGGCCCTGAAGCTCGTCATCCCCGGCATCGTCAACTCGTTCATCTCACTCTTCAAGGACACGAGCCTGGTGCTCATCATCGGGCTGTTCGATCTGCTCGGCATCGTGCAGCAATCGATCTCGGCGGACGCCAAATGGTTCTCCCCGCAGACGGCGGCAACCGGCTACGTGTTCGCGGGCGCCGTGTTCTGGGTCTTTTGCTTCGGCATGTCGCGCTATTCGGCCTTCCTGGAGCGGCAACTCGCCGCCGGCGACAAGCGCTGACTATGGCGCTCCTTGAGCGCAACGTTTAAGCCATAGGCCCAAAGTACAGTCTGCCTTGAAGAGCTTCGATCGGGTCCGGCACGAATGCACATCCTCTGGCGTGGCGACGTGTTTCAGCGGCTGCGGCTGATCTCCGGCCTCATCCTGTTCTCGTTCGCCACGACGCACTTCCTCAACCACGCGCTGGGGCTCGTGAGCCTCGACTGGATGCAGACCGTCCAGCAGTACCGCTGGGCCGTCACGCGCTCCTGGCCCGGCACCATCGTGCTCGCGAGCGCGCTCGCCCTCCACATCTCGCTCGGGCTCTATAAGCTTGCGGGGCGCGTCACGCTGCGCATGCCGCCGTGGGAGTTCGTGCAGGTCGCGCTCGGGCTTCTGATCCCGTTCTGGCTCTTCCCCCACATCGTCAACACGCGCATCGCGCACGTCTTTTTCGGCGTCAACGACATCTATATCTACGAGCTCGCGCGGCTGTGGCCCGCAAGCGCCATCGTGCAGAGCATGCTCTTGATCTTCGTGTGGGTGCACGGCTGCCTCGGCATCCACTTCTGGCTGCGGCTCTATGCGCCCTACCGGCGCGCGCTCCCAATCCTCATCGCGCTCGCGATCCTGATCCCCATCTCCGCGCTCGCCGGCTTCATCGTGGCGGGCAGCAACGTCGCCTCGGCGATCGAGGTGCCGCGCGTCTACGAGGGCCTGAAGAACGTGACGCACTGGCCCGGTCCCACCGCGAGCGACACGCTCGCGTGGCTGCGCACGCTCACACGCATCGAGTTCGGCGGCCTCCTCGGCGTCATCGCCCTCTATCTCTTGCTGGGCTATCTCACGCGCAAGTTCGGGCCCAAGGTGACCATCACCTACACCGGCGGCCCGACCATCAAGGTTCCGCCCGGGCCCACGCTGCTCGAGATGAGCCGCATGGCGAAGGTCTCGCACGCCTCCGTGTGCGGAGGACGCGCGCGCTGCTCGACTTGCCGGGTGCGCATCGACAAGGGCGCGAGCTCGCTGCCTGCCGCCACGTTCCCCGAGAGCGTAACGCTCGGCTCCATCAACGCGCCGCCGAACGTCAGGCTTGCGTGTCAGATCCGTCCCACGGCCAACTTGGTCGTCACCCGCCTGTTGAAGGCCGGGTCGACGGGACCGGAAGCCGCCGAGCTTGAGGAATCAGACTCCGCCGGCGTGGAGAAGTCGCTCGTCGTCATGTTCGTCGATCTGCGCGATTTCACGCGGCTGTCGGAAAAGCGCCTGCCCTACGACGTCGTCTACGTGTTGAACGAGTTCTTCGCCGTGGTCGGCGGCGCCATCACCGACAACGGCGGCTGGATCGACAAGTTCCTCGGCGACGGCGTGCTCGCCGTCTTCGGCCAGCATACCGGCATCGAGATCGGGTGCCGCCAGGCGCTGCGCACCGCGCGCGCCATCGACTTGGTGCTCGACCACATCAACGCCAAGCTCGAGTCGGAGCTCGGGCGCCCGCTGCAGGTCGGCATCGGCATCGAGGTCGGCCCGCTGCTGCTCGGGCGCATCGGCTACGGCGAGGCGGTGGACTTCACCGTGATCGGCAACGCCGTCAACGTGGCGAGCCGGCTCGAGGCGCTGTCCAAGGAGAAGGGCTTCCAAGTGGTTCTGTCGCGCGCGGTCGCGGAGCGTGCGGGCTGGAACCCGGCTGCCGAGGCGATGATGGAGGTCTCCGTGCGCGGCGTCGACGAGCCGATCGAGGTGATCGGGCTCGAGCGGGGCCGCGATCTGCCGGCATCGATCCTCGTGTTCACGGACGAGGAGAAATTGGAGCGGCCCACGGCGTGGGCCATGGGCCGCTGGGGAGGCTGAACGCGCCCGGGGGAGGAATGCGCGCTCAGCTCATTCGCATCAGTTGTCGCACGCGTAGGTCACCGCCATGTCGAAGTAGGGCAGCTGCATCTTGCAGTCCTTATTCTTGGCAGCGGGCGTGCGCTCCGGTTTGGCGTTGGGGGCCTCGTCCTCGTCGTCCATGGCCTCGACGATGCGGGCGACCATGGTGGCGGCGTTGGGACCTTCCTTCTTCTTGGCCTGCTTCGTCTTGGGTGCATCGGCCTTCGGCGCCTCATCGCTTACCTTGGCCGCGGGGGCGGCGTCAGGCTTGGCATCGGTTTCCGGCTTGGCCTCGGCGACCTTCTTAGGGGCCGGGCTCGGATCAGCTGCAGGGGCAGCTGGCGGCTCGCCGGTGGACACCTTCGTAACCGCGGGAGTAGCGGGCGCAGCCTCGGCAGCGGGCTTGGGCGCGGGAGCATCCTTGGCCGCCTCGCCCTTCACGCATTTCTTGAGATCGGCGGGCGCACGCTTCCAAGTGTAGGTCTCGCTCAGCCACTTGGTGCCGGCGTAGCCCATCACGCGCATCTGATCGCCCATGGGCGTCAGCTCGACGTCGTACTTGGAGGACGAATCGGGATCCCAGATCCAGCCCTTGTCCCACTTGCCGCCTCCGACGGATTTGAGATCGCCGAGGATCTGCTCGCCGCAGCCCTCGGCATCCTTGGCATCCTTCACCCAGGCGACGTAGCCGCACAGGTTGTCGCCGCAGTTGACGATCTCGACCGCGCCGCGGCCGGTGTGGTCGATCCAGATGCCGAGCGGAGAGGAATCGGCGCGCGCCGCGCCGGTGGAGAGGAGGGCGACAGCGAGCGCGGCCGTCTGCAGGGCAATTGCATTGAAGCGCATGGGGTCACCTTTCAAATGTTGTCGGGCCTTCGAGCTGGCGTAGTTGTTCGCGTTCGCACCGGCGACCGGGGGAATGGTCGACCTTGCGTGGCGGCAAATTCACCGAAATCGGGGGCGGCGGCTGTTCCGCGCGGAACAGGGTGCGCTCTAAGGCGCGGGCGAAGCCTCTAGTCCTTGAGAGCGAGGCTCGCGCTCAGCGCGGCCTTGCGGCCCTTCCCGGCAGGAACGCGATAGACGACGCGGCTCACTGCCTTGGCGGTCTCTTTGTTCCAGACCGAAACCTTAACGCCAGCGTCGTCCAAGGATTCGTCCGGCGCCTGCCCGAGCCGCTGGGTAAGTGCCGCTACCACCTCATCGCGGGAGGCCTCGTTCGGGATCAACAACGAGCAGGATACGGTCTTGGCCTTCGCGAACGCCGGATGCTTCTGCTTGAAGGCTTCGTCAGGCTTGGCACGGGCCGCGATCAGGATCAGCTCGGCGCCGAAATCGTGGAAGCGCCAGCCGAGCAATTTCTCCTCCGGCATGCCGCTTGTGTAGGGAGCAAGGTCGGCGCCCAAGATCTGCGCGAACTCACCAAAGCCGGCGAAGCGCTCGATCCCCTCGATGTCGGGGAGCTGCGTCAGGCAAAACATGTCGAACATCTTCACCGTGCGCGCGACGCCCTTCTCTTTCGGCAGCTCTTGGGCGAGCGCACGCGGCGAGGCTGCGGCAAGGAACAGCGCGTATAGTAGCAACGGAAGAGGCGCAACCGCAGTCCTCGGCATCTGGCGGCAGCCCCTCAGCGCGAGGCGACCGGCGGCGCGGGCGGCCACTTCGATTGGTCCTCGGTCCAACGGCCCGCAGCGATCATCTTGGCCTGCTCCTCGCAGGAGGGCGGCTTGCGGTTGATGCGCGTCCACACCTCGGAGGAGCCGAACAGGGGCACGAGCACGTAACCGCTCACCTTCACCTGGTTGGGGTTCAGGACCTGCGCATAGCCGCTGAGGGTCATGCCGTTGTCGGGTACGTACACGGTGCCGTTGCCCCAGCTGCCGTCCGCCTGCTTCCTGAAGCCGATCACCACGGGCAGGCCGCACACGAAGCGCGTCTGCAGCCTGGCATCGGGGTTCCTGTAATCGCGCAAGGGGCCGCCATCCGGCCCGTGCGGCTTCCTCAACCACGCGACCTTGCCGCAGCGCGCATCCCCGCAGGGGCCGATGTTCAGGATGACCTCGCCGTCGGAGTCCATCCAGTAACCGTCGAGACTTTCACCCGCATAGGCGCCGTGTGCCGCGACAAGCGCGACAATCAAGGCTGCAAGCCGGCCAGCGCACTCCCGCATGCTTTCGTTTTCCTCCCCTTCGGCTGTGGTCAAGGCCGCATCTGGCACGCGGCGGCGGCGCAAGTTTGACGGCCGATCCTACTCGGGCGCCGGCGCGGATTCTACGTTCGCGCCCGTGTCTTGCGTCAAAGGCCGCAGCATGCGGGCCGGCCCGAGCACGGCCGCGAAATAAATGGTAACGCCGATGACAATGGCGCACAGCAGCGCCTGCCAGAAGAAAGGCCGCGCGCGCAGCTGGCCGCCGGTCGTATCGAGCTCCTTTAGAATGATGGAGCCGCCCATGCTGCGGCGGAACCAGCCGGCGACGGTGCCCGGCTTGCCGAGGTGCTTGGGGATGCGCCGCCAGCCCGTGTAGAGGTCGCCGAGAAAGCCGAACATGGAGCGGAAGTCGACGGGCAGGATGCCGCTCTTGTCCTGGAAAATGACGTCCTCACCGCCGAAGAAGCCCGGATTGACGCGGCCGATGGGCGTGCCCTCGAGGCGTACCGGGCGCCCGACCACCGGGGAGGCGGCCGGGTTGGTCATCAGCGCCATGACGGTGGTGCTCTCGGGCGCGGCCGCGGGATAGCGCAGATAGAGAGTGGCGATCACCGTTGCCGCAAAGGCCGCCGGTGCCAGAGGAAAGGCGCCGAAGAGGCAGACGAAGATCGCCGCCGCAATGGGCGCTGTGAGGATTGCAAGCTCGCGCCAGAACTGGCCCCGCAACGCGCCGCGATCAATCCCGACGCGCTTTCCCGCCGCCTCGATGTCGTAGTCGCCGAACTGCTGGCCCTTCTCCTTGGCGACATCGCCGAGGTTGGCTATGCGCATCCCGGTCAACGGGTGCGTGGAGTTGAGCTCGATGAGACGCGCCCACGGATTGTAGTAGTCGAACAGCATGGCTTCGGCCGTCTGCCCCGGGCTTGCCGTGTCGCTTTCGGCGACGAGGCCCACGTGGCGCGCGTTCTTCACGTCGATGACGCCCATGTGGCGCGTGCTCCGCAACAGGCTCTGCGTCGCCTCAGTGTCCTCAACCTTGACGATGCCGTAAGCGATCTTCACGAGCGCGCTCGCGAGGTGGCGCGCCTCAACGCGCTCGGCGGAGAAGGTGTCGGCGAGATACTCGCGCGTGCGGCTGAGGTAATAGAGCAGGAAGATGCCGATGTAGTACATGACGAGCGCGGCGATACCGACGATGACGATGCCGCCGCTCTTCTTGCTGTCGCTGCCGCGGGCCGCGCGCGTGGTCGCGGCGTAGACCTGGTAGAGGATCTGCACCAGCGTACCTGCCGCCGTCATGACGATGAAGTCGCGGTTGACGATGTGGCCGAGCTCGTGCGCGACCACGGCCCTCGTCTCCTGCTCGTTCAGGAACTCGAAGAGGCCTTCGGTCAGCACGATGCGGGCGTTTCCCCGCAACAGCCCGTAGGTGAAGGCGGTGGGGTTGCGGTCGGGGATGATGCCGATGCTCGGCGCGGAAAAGCCGTACTCATCCGCGACCGCATGCGTCAGCTGGTGCACGACGGGATACTTGGCCTTGACGGTGGCGTCGTCGAGCCAGGCAAGCTTGTTGAACCAGCGCAGCGAGAAGTCGGTGATCCAGGGGCTCACGAGCCAGATCAGCCCGTTGATGATGATCGTGAGGGTGATCGCGAGCGAAAGGTCGACCTGGTCGGTTGCGACCATGGCGGCGAAGATCACGCCGACGACCATGCCGAGCAGGAGCCCGATGGTCACGAGCGAGGCGATGAAAAGCCGGGCCACTGCACCCCCCTTATCCCTAAAGTTGCGCGCGGGAAGCTAGCGCTAGTCGCCGGTTGTGGTCAAAGCGCTGCAATGGTCACTGTTTGAGGAGCGCGGTCACGTGCTCGCCGATGGCAAGGGAAGAGGTGAGGCCGGGGCTCTCGATGCCATAGAGCGCGACGAGGCGCGGGATGCCGTGCGCGGCGGGTCCGTCGATCGCGAAGTCGGCGACAGGCTCGCCCTCGCGATAGATCTTCGGGCGCACGCCGACGCTGTCGGGGGTGAGCGCGTCATCAGGCAGCCCCGGCCAATAGCGGCGGATCGCGCGCTCGAAGCGGGCGCGTCGCGCTCCGTCGGCGTCCTCGAAACGGTAGCTCACGCCGTTGGTCCACTGGATGTCGGGGCCGAAGCGGGCGCGCCGCGCGACGTCGAACGTCAAGTGCACGCCGAGCCAGGCGCCCTGCGGCATGGGATAGACGAGGTGACGGAAGGGTGCGCGCCCCGATAGCGCGAAATAGTGGCCCTTGGCCGGATAGGTCTCGGGCACGCGATATCCATGCGGATAGCGGAGCGTGCGGCCAAGCGCGGTGGCGCCCAAGCCGGCAGCGATGACGACGTTGCGCGCGGTGAGCGCGCTCGTTTCGCCGCCGCTCGCAACCTCGATCGCGAAGTCTGCCGTCTCGCTGCGAGGAGCATCGATGCGCGTCGCGGCGGCATTGGGCACGACCTCGCCGCCGAGCGTCGTCAGGTGCCCTTCGATCGCCTGCA
>DATIZL010000096.1:0-7096 GCA_035517115.1 Hyphomicrobium sp. | reverse complement strand
TTCCTCGATGTGGATCGAGGTGAAGACGTCGTCCGACACGATGCGCTCGGAGATGAGGATCGAGTCCTCGAAGTTGTAGCCGTTCCACGGCATGAACGCGCACAGCACGTTGCGGCCGAGCGCCAGCTCGCCGAGCTGGGTCGACGGTCCATCGCCGATGATGTCGCCGGCGCGCACCTGGTCGCCGACCGTTACCAGCGGCCGCTGCGTGATGCAGGTATTCTGGTTCGAGCGCTGGAACTTCAAGAGGTTGTAGATGTCGACCCCCGAAGCCGCGGCGGAGGTCTCCTCGGTCGCGCGGATGACGATGCGGGTCGCATCGACCTGATCGACGATGCCCGAGCGGCGCGCGATGATCGTGACCCCGGAATCGCGCGCCACGGTCTCTTCCATGCCGGTGCCGACGAGCGGCGCCTCAGCCCTGATGAGCGGCACGGCCTGGCGCTGCATGTTCGAGCCCATGAGCGCGCGGTTCGCGTCGTCGTTCTCGAGGAAGGGAATGAGCGCCGCCGCCACCGAGACGAGCTGCTTCGGCGAGACGTCCACGAACTCGATGTCCTGCGGGCGCGACATCACGAACTCGCCGCCCTTACGGCAGGAGATCAGGTCCTCGACGAAGTGGTTCCGGGCGTCGACCGGCACGTTTGCCTGGGCGATCGTGTATTTGCCCTCGTCCATCGCCGAGAGATAGACGACTTCGCCGCTGACCTTGCCGTCGATCACCTTCCGGTAGGGGCTCTCGATGAAGCCATACTGGTTCACCCGCGCGTAGGTCGCGAGGCTATTGATGAGGCCGATGTTCGGGCCTTCCGGCGTCTCGATCGGGCAAATACGTCCGTAATGCGTGGGATGCACGTCGCGAACCTCGAAGCCCGCGCGCTCGCGCGTCAAGCCGCCCGGCCCCAGCGCCGAGAGCCGGCGCTTGTGGGTGATCTCCGATAGCGGGTTCGTCTGGTCCATGAACTGCGAGAGCTGGGAAGAGCCGAAGAACTCGCGCACCGCCGCCGCCGCGGGCTTCGCGTTGATGAGATCGTGCGGCATCACCGTGTCGATCTCGACCGAGCTCATACGCTCGCGGATCGCGCGCTCCATGCGCAGGAGCCCGATGCGGTACTGATTCTCCATGAGCTCCCCGACGGAGCGCACGCGGCGATTGCCGAGATGGTCGATGTCGTCGATCTCGCCGCGCCCGTCCTTGAGCTCGACGAGGAGGCGCAGGATCGCGAGGATGTCCTGCTTGCGCAGCACGCGCACCTGGTCGTCGGTCGTGAGGCTGAGCCGCGAGTTCATCTTGACGCGGCCGACCGCGGAAAGGTCGTAGCGCTCCTGATCGAAGAACAGGCCCCGGAACAGCGCCTCCGCGGACTCGAGCGTCGGCGGCTCGCCCGGGCGCATGACGCGATAGATGTCGATGAGCGCGTCCTCGCGGGTCGCATTCTTGTCGATCGCGAGCGTCGCGCGCATGTAGCCGCCGACCGCGACATTGTCGATCGCGAGCACGGGCAGGTCCTTGGTCTTGCTCTCCTCGAGCTGGATCAAGAGCGCGTCGGTGACCTCGTCGCCGGCCTCGGCCAGCACCTCGCCGGTCTCCTCGTTGACGAGGTCGACGGCGAGGAACTTGCCGACGAGCTCCTCCTTGGGGACCTGGATCTCGCGCAGGCCGTCGTCAAAGAGCTTGCGCGCGGACCGCGGCGTCAGTTTGTCGCCGGCCGCAGCACGCGACTTGCCGGTCTTGGCGTCGACGAGGTCGGCGACGAGCTTCACGCCGCCGCGATAGCGCTCGGGATCGAAGGGCGCGGTCCAGCCCTTCTTGCCCTGATGGAACACCGTCGAGTGATAGAAGGAGGCGAGAATCTCCTCCTTCGACATGCCCTGCGCCTCATAGGGCTGCAGCGACTTGTTCTCGGCCGCGCGCTCGAGGCGGAGCTCCGCCGTCGCCTTGCTGTCGAGCGCCATCAAGAGCGTCGTCACCGGCAGCTTACGGCGGCGGTCGATGCGGACATAGAGATGGTCCTTGGCGTCGAACTCGAAATCGAGCCAGGAGCCGCGATAGGGGATGACGCGCGCGGCAAAGAGATACTTGCCGGACGAATGCGTCTTGCCCTTGTCGTGGTCGAAGAAGACGCCGGGCGAGCGGTGCATCTGCGAGACAATCACGCGCTCGGTGCCGTTGATGATGAAGGTGCCGTTCTTGGTCATGAGCGGCATGTCGCCCATGTAAACGTCCTGCTCCTTGATGTCGCGGATGGAGCGGGCGCCCGTCTCCTCGTCGACGTCCCAGACGACGAGGCGGAGCGTCACCTTGAGGGGCGCCGCGAAGGTGATGCCGCGCTGCTGGCACTCCTCGACGTCGTATTTCGGCGCCTCGAGCTCATAGCGCACGAATTCGAGCCGAGCGCGGTCGGCGAAATCCTTGATCGGGAACACGGACTTGAAGACTTCCTGCAGGCCGACGCTGGTCCGGCCCTCCGGCGGCACTCCCATTTGCAGGAAGTGGTCGTAGGAGGCCTTCTGCACTTCGATGAGGTTCGGCATCGGTGCAACCTCGGGAATGCGCCCGAAGCTCTTCCGAATACGCTTGCGGCCCGTGAACGACTTCGTCATGGATGATCCTCGTTAGTCTACCCGTCGCGCCGCGCGACCCCGCGGCAAGCTGGAAAATCGCTCTATCTCTTTACCCGCGGGCAGAGCCTGCGGGACCTGCGTCGAACGCAACTCATCAAACGCAAAAAGCCGGCCTGCGCGCCCTATTGGGCTCGCCCCGGCTCGAGCCGCCCGGGAGACGCTGGATCGGGCGAGTCGCCCTTTCCGCGCGCTCCCGGCGCGAACTCGGTGTGTTATTTGACCTCGACCGTCGCACCAGCCTCTTCAAGCTGTTTCTTGATTTTGGCGGCCTCGTCCTTGTTGACGCCTTCTTTGACAGCCTTCGGTGCGCCTTCGACCAGATCCTTCGCCTCCTTGAGGCCGAGACCGGTGATGGCACGCACCTCCTTGATGACGTTGATCTTCTTGTCGCCGGCTGCAGCCAGGATGACGTTGAACTCCGTCTTCTCGACTGCTGCTTCCGCCGGAGCCGCGCCGCCCGCTGCACCCGCAACGGCCGCAACCGCGACCGGCGCTGCCGCCGACACGCCCCACTTCTCTTCGAGCATCTTCGAAAGCTCGGCCGCCTCCAAAACGGTCAAGCTCGAGAGCTCGTCTACCAACTTCGCAAGATCAGCCATGATAGCACCTCTGGGATGAAGAAAAATACAAGATTGTCAACGACTCAGGCCTGGCCCGCTTTGCCGTAGGCAGCGAAGACCCGTGCGAGCTTGCCCTGGGGCGCCTGCAGCACGCCGGCGATGCGCGTTGCCGGCGTCTTGAGCATTCCCAGGAACCTCGCACGGAGCTGATCGAGCGAAGGCATGGTAGCGAGGGCTTTGATGCCCTTGGCGTCGAGCTGGGTCTCGCCGAGGCTTCCCCCGATGATCTCCAGCTTTTCGTTCTTAGCGGCGAACTCGACGGCTACCTTCGCCGCTGCCACGGGGTCGCGCGAGAACGCAATCGCGGTCGGCCCCTTGAACAGCGGTGACAGTCGCTCGAATTTCGTGCCTGCAAGAGCGCGACGGGCGAGGCGGTTCTTCGTCACTCTGAAGCCGGCGCCCACCGCACGCATCTGACGCCGCAACAGGGTCACTTCCTCGACGGTCATGCCGTTCTGGTGAGTGACAACCACCGCTGCGGTGTCAGAGAGCGCTTGGTGCAGCGTATCGACCAGCTTCGCTTTTTGTGACCGGTCCACTGCTCGTCTCCGACCTTGTGACCCGCCCGGAGGCGGGTCGTTTGCACGAGGGCGACGGGCCACCTGGCCTGCCGCCCGGTTCGCCTGTCCCAGAAGTACCGGCGACCTCGCGGAAATCCGCTTGGGCGTCGGCCACCCCTGTCTATTGCAGGCGCCTCCGGAGAGGCCTTAAGCCGGTTTCCCGGCACCAGCAGTCTCGGACAGGACCGAGAACGGTCTGCCGCCCCGAGGGACGACCGCCCGCCTCGTCTACCGCCAAGCCTCTCGGCCGGACGGAAGCACTAAAACCCCTCAGGCCTGCTGGCCGAGGGACGTCAATTCCAGTTTCACCCCGGGCCCCATGGTCGAGGAGAGGCTCACCTTCTTCACGAAGGCCCCCTTGATGCCCGTGGGCCGCGAACGGGTGATGGCACCCACGAATGCCCGCACGTTCTCGGCGATCGCCTTCTCCGTGAAACTCGCCTTGCCGACGCCGGCATGGATGATGCCGGCCTTCTCGGTACGGTACTCGACCTGACCGCCTTTCGCCGCCTTCACGGCCTCGGCGACATTCGGGGTCACGGTTCCGAGCTTCGGGTTCGGCATGAGCCCGCGCGGGCCCAGAACCTTACCGAGGCGGCCGACGATACCCATCATGTCCGGGGTCGCGATGCAGCGATCGAACTCTATTTGGCCCGCCTGGACCTTTTCTGCAAGGTCCTCCGCGCCCACGATGTCGGCGCCGGCAGCCTTCGCCTCCTCGGCCCGCGGCCCCTTGGCGAAAACGGCGACGCGGAGCGTCTTGCCGGTGCCGTTCGGGAGCATCACGGTGCCGCGGAGGTTCTGCTCGGACTTCCGAGGATCGATGTTGAGGTTGAGGGCAACCTCGATGGTCTCGTCGAACTTGGCCGTCGCACGCGACTTCACGAGCTTCACGGCATCGTCGAGCGTGTAATAGGACTCGGGGTTGAGGCCTTCGGCCGCCTTCTTGAAGCGCTTTCCGATTGCCATGGCCTACTCCACCACCTCGAGGCCCATCGAGCGCGCGGAGCCCGCGATCATGCGGGCAGCACCCTCGAGGTCCTTCGCGTTGAGGTCCTTCATCTTCTTCTCCGCGATCTCGCGCACCTGCTTCATCGTGACCTTGCCAACGAAGCCCTTGCTGGGCGTCTGCGACCCCTTCTCGATCCCCGCGGCCTTCTTGAGGAAGTAGCTCGCGGGCGGGGTCTTCGTCACGAAGGTGAAGCTGCGGTCGCCGTATGCGGTGATCACCACGGGGATCGGCATGCCCGGCTCCAAGCCCTGGGTCTGGGCGTTGAAGGCCTTGCAGAATTCCATGATGTTCAGGCCGCGCTGACCCAGCGCCGGCCCGATCGGCGGAGACGGGTTAGCCTTTCCCGCCGGCACCTCGAGCTTGATGAAGCCCACTACCTTCTTCGCCATATCCGTCCCTTCCGTTCACTGAGGGATCCGCGGTGCGGCCTGGCGTGCCTCCCGCGGGGTTGAAACCAGCTAGACAAACCCCTCTCCCCTTGAGGGAGAGGCCGGGAACGCGCGAGCGTTGCCGGGTGAGAGTTCACGCCGCGGCAGCGGCGGAAAGATCGGTGAGCGCGGCCCCCTCCCCCTCAAGGGAGGAGGGGCACCGAGATGAACAACTAAACCTTCTCCACCTGCGAGTACTCGAGCTCGACCGGTGTCGCACGTCCGAAGATCGAGACCGCGACCTTGATGCGAGCCTTCTCCTCGTCCACTTCCTCCACCACCCCGTTGAAAGAGGTGAAGGGCCCGTCGGAGACGCGCACCTGCTCACCGATCTCGAAGGTGATCGAGGGTTTGGGCCGCTCGACGCCTTCCTGGACCTGGCGCTTGATGTGCATCGCCTCGGCATCGCTCATCGGCACCGGCCGCCCGCGGCCGCCGCCGCCGAGGAAGCCCGTGACCTTCGCGGTGTTCTTGACGAGGTGCCAAGTCTCGTCCGTGAGTTCCATCTTCACGAGCACGTAGCCCGGGAAGAATTTGCGCTCGGAGCTGACCTTGGCGCCGCGCTTCACCTCCACGACCTCTTCGGTCGGGACCAGAACTTCCTCGAACTGCTCGGCCAAGCCCTTCTGCTCCGCCTGCTCGCGGATCGCCTGGGCCACCTTCTTCTCGAAGCCCGAATAGACGTGGACGACGTACCAACGCATGGTCATGCCCTCAGCCTCCGAGCCCCAGCACTTGCTTCACGCCGAAGGCGAGGATCGAATCCACGAAGAAGAAGAATATGGCCACGACGAAGGCCATCACGAACACCATCGCCGTGGTGACCGTGAGTTCCTTGCGCGTCGGCCAAGTAACGCGCGACACTTCCTGTCGCACCTGCCGGAAGAATTCTGCGGGGCTGGTCCGTGCCATGTCTGGGGTCGCTCTGAAGGGGCGGGACTATAGCGTCCTCGGATTGGTCTTGCTAGTGCTCAATACAGAAGCCTGCGGTGGCAGGAGTGGAGGGGCTCGAACCCCCAACCCCCGGTTTTGGAGACCGGTGCTCTACCAATTGAGCTACACTCCTAACGTATTGTTTTGCAGGGATTTTGAGCCGCAACACCAATCCTCAAAATCCCCGTTGGGCCTCTCCTTATTTAATGATGTCCGCGACGACGCCGGCGCCGACGGTCTTGCCGCCCTCGCGGATGGCGAAGCGCAGGCCCTTCTCCATCGCGATCGGGGCAATGAGCTCGACCTCCATCGCGATGTTGTCGCCGGGCATCACCATCTCGGTGCCTTCCGGTAGCTTCACGATCCCGGTCACGTCCGTCGTCCGGAAGTAGAACTGTGGACGGTAGTTGGTGAAGAACGGCGTGTGACGCCCGCCCTCCTCCTTCGTCAGGATGTAGGCCTCCGCCTGGAAGTTGGTGTGTGGCGTGATCGAGCCCGGCGCCGCCAAAACCTGGCCGCGCTCGACCTCTTCCCGCTTGGTGCCCCGGAGCAGCGCCCCGATATTGTCCCCCGCCTCGCCGCTGTCCAACAGCTTGCGGAACATCTCCACCCCCGTCACCACCGTCTTGGTGGTCGGCCGCAGACCCACAATCTCGATCTCGTCCCCCACCTTCACGATCCCGCGCTCAACCCGGCCCGTCACCACCGTGCCCCGGCCCGAGATCGAGAACACGTCCTCGATCGGCATCAGGAACGGACGGTCCTTCGCCCGCTCCGGCTGCGGAATGCTCGCGTCGACCGCCTCCATCAGCTTCAGGATCGAATCGTGCCCCAAGCCCTTGTCCTTGTCCTCCAAAGCCATCAGCGCCGAGCCCCGAACCACCGGAATCTTGTCCCCCGGAAACTGGTAGCTCGACA
>DATIZL010000095.1:0-19984 GCA_035517115.1 Hyphomicrobium sp. | reverse complement strand
ATTGAATCTTTCCGCAGCGCATACCTTCAACGTGCACTATGAAGCCGGGAGTGTTTCCGGCTTCAGGGAACTGGATGAACAAAGGACGCCCACACACTCGCTCCAAAACGTCGCGAGGGATGCGTTTGTTGTACTGGCGATTGGCGGTACCGCGACGGCGACCCGTTGCGCTCGACATAAGCCCTCCTGTGTGACAGCAATGTGTGACAGGGGAGGGTTTAGAAACCGCTGAAAGATCAATTACTTCTGTAAGATCAGCGCGGTGTTTGTCGTGCTGGCGCCCCGTAGGGGACTCGAACCCCTGTTCCCAACGTGAGAGGCTGGTGTCCTAGGCCACTAGACGAACGGGACAGCGCTGACGCGAACCTATATGGGAGGCTGGGGTCCTCGATCAAGCGTTTCTTCTCTTAAGGCTCCCCAACATCAACGGGACATGCAGGGCCCGGACGTGCGCCCCTGTCGCGGCTTAGCGGCCCGCTGGCTTAGCCTCGATGACGACGTTTGTGATCGTCCGCCCCGTCTGCAGGTCGAGAACCGCGATGCCGGCGGCCGTGCCGACATCATAATGAACGGCAAGGCGGTTGCCCGAAAGCGATACGGACCGCACCTGCGCGCCGGCCGGCAGCGCCAGGCTCTGCTCGGGCCGGATGGCCGGCGTCGGTGCGGGCGTCGTCCCCGAGGTCGGCGCCGGCGTAGCGCCTGCGGCTACGGGTTGCGTCACGGGGGCCGACGCGAGATAGATGACGCGCGCAACCGCGGCGAGGAGCCCGGCGAACAACAGGATCGCCAGGGTCACGACGATGAATTTCAGGATGCGCTGCAGCCGCTGCTCCGGTAAGGCCTCAACCGTCGCGGAAGCGTCCGGCGCGGGAGCGGCAACGTCGGAGGCCGGCATGGAAGTCACTTCTCCTTAGAGATTGCCGCGGTTGCGATGGCAGCACGACGCCAACATCCACACAGGATCCCGGTGACGCCGGAAGAAGCCGGTAAGCGCCTTGACAAGTTCCTGACCGAGCGTTTGCCCGACATGAGCCGCGCAGCGGTGCAGGCGTTGCTGCGCTCGGGGCACGTAACAAATGCGCAGAGCACAACCATAAAAGACGGGGCCCATAGGGTCAAACCGGGCGAGGTGTACGGCGTGGTCGTGCCCGAGCCGGCACCGGCGGAGCCCGCGCCCGAGCACATTGCCCTCGACGTCGTCTTCGAGGACAAATCGCTCATCGTCATCGACAAGCCGGCGCACCTCGTCGTGCACCCCGCCGCCGGCCATGCCTCCGGCACGCTCGTCAATGCGCTCATCGCTCATTGCGGCGAGAGCCTCTCGGGCATCGGCGGCGTCAAGCGGCCGGGAATCGTGCACCGGCTCGACAAGGGAACCTCGGGGCTCTTGGTGGTCGCCAAAACGGACGCGGCGCATGCGGGTCTCGCCGAGCAGTTCGCCGCGCATGGGGCCGACGGCCGGCTCGAGCGCGCGTACCTCGCTCTCGTCTGGGGCAAGCCGCTGCGGCCGCGCGGCACCATCGAAGCCCGGCTCGCGCGCAGCCAGGCGAACCGCACCAAGATCGCCGTGGTCAAGGGTGCCGCCGGGCGCCGCGCGGTGACGCACTACGAGGTCTTGAGGACGTTTGCGCCACGCGGCGGCGCCGCGATCTCACTTCTGCGCCTGCGCCTGGAGACGGGACGCACCCACCAGATCCGCGTGCACCTCGCCCACATCGGGCACCCCGTGGTCGGCGACCCTGTTTACGGCAGCGGCTTCAAGGGGAAGGCCGCGACCCTGTCCGAGCCCGCCCGCGCGCGCGTCCTGGGCCTGAAGCGCCAGGCCCTGCACGCCGCCCTGCTCGGCTTCGAGCATCCCGTGACCGGCAAGAAGCTGCGCTTCGAGAGTCCGCTCCCGGGCGACCTTGCGGCGGTGCTCGCCGCCCTCGATCCGGCGCATTAAGCCGAAAAGCCGCGGCGAGCGGCAAGCCGGCGTTATTGCCAATAAGTAATTGGCCTCCCCGGCGGGTGCGGCGTTAAGGATTGCTGGCGTAGGGCGGCGCTACGCTGGTGCGCGAGCGAGGGCTGGCTGTCAGAATTTCACGCAGTTTCATGTGCTTGGGCGTCAAAGCGCGCTCCGGCGCACAGCGGAGGCAGCTCTGCCTTGCTCAAAGCTCATAGGTCGGGTGCAACAACTAGGGCCGATATAACGTATATGTGACGCAGGAAACCCGAGTGCAGCAGTCAGGTAGGCAAACGGAACCGCCCGGGTTGAGGCGTTAAGTGGATGGCGGGGCTCCTGTGCCCCGGCATTCGATCGCGGCCCGTCCGCGGAACAGGGATAGAGGGACCATACCCGGCACGTCCGGGCATGGCGGCTGGTAAGTCAATGGCAACCAAGCTTCCGACGATCGCGCAGGGCTCGATGGGCCTCGCGCGCTACATGCAGGAAATCCGCAAGTACCCCATGCTGGAGCCTTGCGAGGAGTTCATGCTGGCCAAGCGCTGGCAGGAGCACGCAGACCAGGACGCAGCCGAGAAGCTGGTGACGTCGCACCTGCGCCTCGTCGCGCGCATCGCCATGGGCTACCGCGGCTATGGCCTGCCCATCGGCGAGGTCATCTCCGAGGGCAACGTCGGCCTGATGCAGGCGGTGAAGCGCTTCGACCCCGACAAGGGCTTCCGCCTCGCGACCTACGCCATGTGGTGGATCCGCGCCTCGATCCAGGAGTACATCCTGCGCTCGTGGAGCCTCGTGAAGATGGGCACCACGGCGGCGCAGAAGAAGCTGTTCTTCAACCTGCGGCGTGCCAAGAGCCAGCTACAGGCGCTGGACGAGGGCGATCTGCGCCCCGATCAGGTGAAGAAGATCGCGCACCGCTTCGGCGTGACCGAGGGCGACGTGGTGTCGATGAACCGCCGGCTCGCCGGCGATGCGTCACTCAACGCCCCAGTGCGCGCCGATAGCGAGGCCGGCGAATGGCAGGATTGGCTCGTCGACGACGCGCCGAGCCAGGAGGACACGCTCGCCGAGACCCAAGAGCTCAACCAGCGCAAGGGCTATCTCTCGAATGCGCTGTCCTCTTTGAACGACCGCGAGCGGCGCATCTTCGAGGCGCGCAGGTTGGCCGACAGCCCAGCGACGCTCGAGGATCTGTCGAGCGAGTTCGGCGTGTCGCGCGAGCGCATCCGCCAGATCGAGGTGCGCGCGTTCGAGAAGGTGCAGAAGGCGGTGCAGGACGCCGCTAGGGGCGCCGACGTCCACTAGCTATCGTTTGCGCCGGGATCGCGATGACGGTGCACCGTCGCCGTCATCGCTTGCGGCTTGCGGCGCGGTCACCTTGAAGTCGGTGATCGACCAGGTGTCGCCGGTCTTCCCCGGCGAGGACGCAGCGAGCACGCCCACGTAGCTCGGGCCGCGCGGCGGGTCGCCATTGAACCTCGCGACCTGCTTGCCGTTGACCGAGATCACGACGCGCTCGCCCTTCGTGGCCACGCGCAACGTGTTCTTCTCCTTGGCCTTCGTCTTGGCGACGTTGAGGTCGGTCCACGCGACTGGGCGCCTCTGCTGCACTTTCCCATCGACGACGCGCGCCACCGTGAAGTGACCGCTCTCGGCGAGGACGGCCTGATAGAAGTTACGGTCGTCCTTCACCCAGAATATCAGCCCGGCGTAGCTCGTGATCGGATCGGACGTGTAGGACGTGAGGCGCGCGGTGGCGCAGACGTCCACGTCGTCGAAGGCGAAGGCGCGGTTCCAGCGCAGCGTGCGCGTCCCCGGTGCCGGGCTCAGCACCGCCTCGCCGGAGGCGATGGCGAGACGATCGTCCTTCGGCCCCCAAGCCGGATCGTGCGACGTGAAAGCGTCCTCGAACAGCACCTTTCCCTTGCCGCATGCTTCCGACGGCTTCACGGCGCCAGTAGCGTCTGCAACGCGAGGCGCTGCGCCTTGCGCCGCCGGTACGTTGGTGACCTTCAGCGCCGAGAGTGCCCAACTGTTGGTCGCATCGGGTGGAGACGCCGCAACGAGGCCTATGTGGCTCGGCACCTCGGGGGCCTGCCCGCGCAACCGCGCAACCTCCACGCCATTGATGCGCGCCGTCAGGCTCTCGCCCTCGAGCGTGAGCTCGAGCGTGTTCTTCGCGCCGGCGCCGAGCTTCAAGGCCTCCGTCCGCGTCCACGGGACGGGCGGCGCCGCGACGAGCACGCCCTTCACCTTGCGCGCGATCGAGAAGAATCCATTCGCCGCTACGACGAACTCGTAGAAGTCGTCCTTGCCGGTGAGCCAGAACAGCAGGCCCGCATAGGTCCGCGCGCCGTCTCCGGCGCTCGCGGGCATCGTCAGCGTTGCGCAGGCGTCCGCATCGCCTACGAACAACCCGGCATCCCAGCGTGCGCTCTGCATGCCTGCAAGCGGCGCGATCGTCGCCTCGCTGCCCGCCACCTGGAATTGCGCGTCCGCATCGCCCCAGCCCGTCGGCCCCGTGCGGAACGCGCTGTCCAAATAGACCGACTGACCGCCGCAGGCGCCCGCCGGAGAGACGGCAAGCAGCAGCCCCAGAGCGGGGAGCGAAAGTCTCGGCATGCGGGCGCAGCCCTCCTAGTCGTGATCAGAGCCACTATGCACCAGAATAGGCGACGAGGCGTCCGCGTCAGCGCGCGGCTGCCCGGCCGATGCAACAAAAAAATTCGCTGCCCCGCGATCGTGAAATTGTGGACGAATCGCGTACTCTTGCGCGCGAGGGGTCGGCCCCCGCTCAGGCTCCGTGCTCTGGGGCCCGGGTTTTGCGTCGAGTGCGCGTCAGAGAAGGGAGGGCCCAAAGCCCTTGTCTCTGAGCCAGGACTTTCAAGCGACTGGCGTTCTCGGCCAGTCGGACGCGTGGCGGACACGGATAGGGCCGCCCGAGGGAGCGTCTGACGGCCACCACTGCCGACCTCCGATAAGCCCTATCCTCGACCACCGCATCCGTCTGCGATCTTCGATCTCCATGGCCAGCGAGCCGGGCCTGCCCCGGCCGGCTCATTGGCGCGTGATGGCGATGACCGGAGCTTGCAGATCCTCGATGCGGCACACACTGGAAGATGGAGTGGCAAATGCTGAAGCGCCTTCATCGCAAGAAGGTTCTCTCCGTGTCTTCAAGTTCGTGCGTCGCTTTCTCGCTTCGGCCCGAATTGGAACGGAAGGGAATTCTCCTCTGGCGCCAAAAACAGATGCATCCTCCGTGTATGGCTTGACGGGGCATTAGCCGGCACGGGAGTGCGACCTTAGCTGGCCACAAGAATTAAGGCCGGTCCATCGGACCGGCCTTTTTAGTTGGCGGATTGGTTGGCGGTGCGGGCGCCGCTCACATCGGGAGCTGCGCCATCTGGCTGCTGAAGTACTTGTCGATCGCGCTCATGATCGAATCGGAGACCTTGTCGCGCCAGGCGTCCGACTGCAGGTTCTCGGCGTCCTGCTTGTTGGTGACGTAGGCAAGCTCGATCAGGACGGAGGGGAACTGCGCCGTCTTTAGCACGCGGAAGCCGGCCGTCTGGTCGGGCTCGTTGCGCAGCGCGGTGCTGGCGCCCATGTCCGCGATGACGGAACGCGCAAAGACGGTCGTGCGGTCGTGGGTGGCGTCGACCTCGCGCCCGGCGAGATCGGCAAGAATGCTCTTCACGGCGTCGACGTCGCCCGAGACCTCCTTCACGATCGCCGCCCCGGCCTTCGAAAGGATGTTGCCCGAGATTTCATCCTTGGTGGAGCGGCGCAGGCTGTCCGCCGTCGATTCACGCAGCGAGTAGATGGTGGCGCCGTTGGCGACGGAGCCGGTGTCGGCGTAATCGCAGTGGATGGCAATGAACAGGTTCGCGCTGTTCTTCTCCGCGAACGACACGCGCTCATCCAGTGGAACGAACACGTCGGTGTCGCGAGTCATCAGGACCTTGTAGTGGCCGCTGGCCTTGAGCTTGTCGGCGAGGATCTTGCCGAAGGCCAGCACGATGTCCTTCTCGACCGCACCGTTCTTCTCGGCGCCGGAATCGTGACCACCGTGACCGGGGTCGATGACGATGATCGGCTTGAATGTTTTCTCGGCCATGACGGCGGGCGGCACGGCTGGGCGCGGCAGCGGCGGCTGCAGTCCCGCGGCTCCGAGCGCGAAGGGCGGCGGCTCCATCGCGAGCGCTTTGGGGGCTGGCCTGCTGCTCGCATCGATGCTCGCGGTCGTCATCGGGGCGGGCGTGATCTCGACGACGAGCTCCTGGCCCTTGCCGTCGGTGGTTTTCTCAATGTGCGTGCTGGAGACGATCACCGGCTCGGTGACCTCGAGGATGACCCGCGTCTTGTTGGGGCCGGATTCGCCGGCACGGAACGATTTGACGAGCCCAACCGGCGTTGCCGCCGGCTGCGGGGGCAGCCGAAGCTTCGTTTCCTCGACCTCGATCACCACCCTGTTCGGTCCGGTGAGCGAGAAGACCTCGAAGTTGGCCTTCTCCGGCAGCCCGATGAGGAAACGTGTACGGAGGTGGTTGCCCCGGAGGTCTCCTGGGACCGCATGCGCGCCGTCTTTGCCGGCGGAATCGGTCGCAGGCGTTTCGGCCCGCAACGGCGTCAACGCGCAGGTTAGGGCAAGCGCAAGGATAACCACGCGGCCCAGGGGCCGCGGCAACCCGAGAACCATGACGTTTGACCCCCGTCTACGCGGTACAAGTCTAGTGGTCAGTCAAGGTTGCCTGAGATGATGGCGTTTTGCGGTCCGCCTTCAGGCATTGTTAGGGTTTACGCCCCCAACCGTTAAAACTTCGCTAAGAGCTAATGGATCACTAACGAAGGGTTGCCCATGCACGCGCGGTGATGCCGGCGTTTCTCGTTCAGGACCAACGCCGTGCCGCGCTGTCATCGCTCTCGCGCGCCTCCACCCAAACGGCGTTGCCCGATGCGTCCGTCTCCTTCTTCCAGAAGGGCGCGCGCGTCTTCAGGTAGTCCATGAGGAAGCCCGCGGCCTCGAACGCGGCCTGCCTGTGGGCGGAAGCCGTGGCCACGAGCACGATGTTGTCGCCGGGCTTGAGCTCGCCCACCCGATGCACGATGAGGCTCGCCTGCAGCGGCCAGCGCGAGTGCGCCTCCGCCTCGATGCGGGACAGCTCCGCTTCCGTCATGCCGGGATAGTGCTCGAGCGTCATGGCGGCGACGCCGCCTTCGCCTCCGCGCACGCGGCCCGTGAAGGTCACGATGGCGCCGATGTCGGTCCGACCCGCAGTCAGCGCGGCGACCTCCGCCGCCGCGTCGAAGTCCTCTTGCTGCACCCGAGCGGCCATCGGCGCTAACCTCCGGTCACCGGCGGAAAGAAGGCGATCTCGCGCGCCCCCGCGACGCGCACGGCCGGCTTTACGTGCACCTTGTCGAGCGCCGTGCGGATCACCTGCGGCCGCGCGAAGGCATCGTCGAATTGCGGCCCGCGCGTGCGCAGCCAGTCGATGAGGTCGGACACGGTCTCGACCTGCGGCGGCAGCTCGACCTCCTCGGAGCCGCTGCCGACCTTCTCGCGCACCCAGGCGAAGTAGAGAAGTTTCACGCGCCTTTTTCGAACGTCGCTCATGTGCGCCTAGCGCTCCATGGCATGGACCACTCCGGCCTTGAGATAGTCATAGCCGGTCCAAAGCGTGAGCAGCGCGGCGATCCAGAGGATGACGAGGCCGGCGTTGGTGATGCCGGGAACGATCTTCTCCGCCGCGGGGCCGGCCAGCAGCACCGCGAGCGCGATCATCTGCATGGTCGTCTTCCATTTGGCGAGCTGCGTCACGTGGACCTTGACGTTGAGCTCCGCCAGGAACTCGCGCAGACCGGAGACGAGAATCTCGCGCACGAGGATGATGATCGCAGCCCATATGGACCAGCCGGTGATCGTGTTGTCGTGCACGAGCATCATCAGCACGGCGCCCACGAGCAGCTTGTCGGCGATGGGATCGAGCATGCGGCCGAGCGTCGACTGCTGCTCCCACATGCGCGCGAGATAGCCGTCGAGCCAGTCCGTTACGCCCGCCAGCACGAACAGGGCGAAGGCCGACCAGCGCGCCGCGTCGCCTTGCAGAAAGAAGAGACAGGCCACCAGCGCCGGTACGGCGAGAATGCGCCCATACGTCAAAACGTTGGGCAAGCTCATGGGCATCGGGCGCGTTACGGCGGCGTGGTCCATCGCCCCTTGGTACACCATTCGGCCGATCGTCCGTCAATGGTCAGCTGGCCGCGTTCCTAAGGGCGTGGTTCGGCAGCAACCCCAGCTCGCGCTTGAGTTTTCCCGGAATGCCACACTCAATGGCAGATCCCCGCTGCCCCTTTGCGGTCCTTCATGTCCAGGTGGAAGTGATCACGATGCGCCTCGTTGGCTTCGGGGCCGAGGACGGTGGTGAACACGCTGCAGGCCCCATGGTGGAGCCGCTTGAGAAAGGTGGCCTCGGTCGTCGTCGAGGCGACGACGGCTGGCGGCGGGAGGGTGGCGGCGTTCGCCTCCGACACCGGTTTCAAACCGGCCCGGTGCAGGTTGAATCTCTCCTTCGCAACCGCTGCTCTCTTTGCGGCATCCTCGCCTGTCGTCCCCGCATTGGCCACGATGGGCGGATCGGAGGCGTCAGCTTTGCTCTTGGGGTCGCTCTTTAAGGGCGCCTTGGCCGCGGTCTCGACAGCCTTCTTCTTCGCTTGCACGATGTCGCGCTCGGTCGGTCCCCACCAATGCTTGACGGTGATGGTGCGTCCGTCCGCCGTCACGAAGCCGACCACATCGACCGCGTTCCCGGTCGCGTGCTCGCTCAAGGGCAAGTTGGGGCTGTTGTAGACATTGCGGCACGCGTAGGACGACGCGCCGATGATCTTCACGACGCGCGACTTGAGCACCTCCTTGGCAAGGGGTTGCAGCACGGTGTCGACCCAGCGCGCGACGCTGGCGGCGAGGCGGCAGTTCATCTCCGGCGCAGGGTCGAACACGACCTTCTCGGATTCGCCGACGCTATGCAGCAGCAGCGGTGCGGAGGTTCCGCACTGTCCATGCCGCATCGGCGTGTCGACATCGATCTCGAGTGCGAGCGGGGCCAGCAGGCGCAGACAATCGCGCAGACCGGCCACTTGCTCTGCATCGGTCCACACATCGGGCGCAGTTGCAGTTGCAGGCGCCGGCGGTGCGGTTGCGCCGGGTGCGGCCGCGGACGGAGCATTTGGCGGCGAGGTTGTGCCGGGCGCGGCCACCGCAGGCGCATTTGCGGACGGCGGCGTTTGCACGCTGTGCGGCGGCGGCGGAGACGATTGGGCCGGAACGTTGGCGGCCGGCGGGAGCTTCGCCCGCGGAGGAGGCGGAGGCACACCCTCATGCGCGAAGAACAGAGGGATGGCGACGAGCCCGGCCAGCGCGGCGAGGCTGATCCACGCCGACAGGTTGGCCAATGCTTTGTCGGTGGACGCCATGCTCGCCTGCTTCCCCTATCAACAGCGAGGTCCCGTTTGCGTTCCCTTGCCCGTAACCATCGGGAACGAGCGCGGCGGAATTGGGATTACACCGCCGCCGTAGCTATGTCATAGGCCACACGCCAAAGCCCGCCCTCTGCGAGGAAGATTCGATGCACGATTTCGAGAGCGATCTTATGAGCCTGTCCGCGGCGTGCGACTTCAGTCGCCGCCAGATGCTCGCGACGAGCCTCGCCGTTGGCTTTGCCGCTGCGGTAGAGCCCGTCTGCGCGCAAACGGCGATCACGACCGACGCTAACGGCCTCACTGCAGGTGAGGCGAGGATCCCGGTCGCTGACGGCGAAATTCCCGCCTACCGCGCCATGCCGGCGAAGGGCGGCCCGTTTCCGCTCATTCTCGTCGTGCAGGAGATCTTCGGCGTGCACGAGCACATCAAGGACATTTGCCGGCGGCTCGCCAAGGAAGGCTACATGGCGATCGCGGCGGAGCTTTACGCGCGCCAGGGCAGCGTCGCCGGCATGACCGACATCCAGGAGATCATCAGCAAGGTCGTCTCCAAGGTGCCCGACGCCCAGGTCATGTCGGACCTCGATGCGGTCGTGGCCTACGCCAAGGCCTCGGGCTCCGCCGACACGGCGCGCCTCGGCATCACCGGCTTCTGCTGGGGCGGGCGCATCACTTGGCTCTATGCCGAGCACAACACGGGCCTCAAATCCGGTGTGGCTTGGTACGGCAAGCTCGCCGGCGATGCTTCACCGCAAACACCTAAGCATCCGCTCGATCTCGCCGCCGACCTCAAGGCACCCGTGCTCGGCCTTTATGGGGGCGCCGACCAGGGCATTCCGGTTGATACGGTCGAGCGCATGCGTGCTGCTTGCCAAGCTGCGGGCAAGACTTGCGAATTCGTCGTCTATCCCGACACCCCGCACGCCTTCAACGCCGACTACCGGCCGAGCTACCGCGAAGGCCCGGCCAAGGACGCCGGGGCACGCATGCTCGCGTGGTTCCGCGCGCACGGTGTCGTCTAGGACACAGCAAGACCGACATCTTCGGCAAGACCGCTGTCATCACGGCAGGCGAGGATAGGAACGCGCACAATGGGTCGCTGCGCGGCTTGCATATGCGGTCCGGTTGACGGAAACTGCGCGCGCTTGGGAACAGAAACTGCCCGCCAAAGGGCTCTTAGGGGGGTCGTACGTATGCCTCAACTTCCGTTTGATCCGGCAACCGTCGACTGGCAAAACGTCGGAATTCTCTCGGCGATTGCGTTCCTTGCCGGCATCGTCGGCAACGCGATTGCCTTTGGGAACCGGCTGATGGGTTCCATCCTCACGGCGGTGTTCTTCGCCGTCTTCTACGTCGCCTGGCACTACTGGCTCGCCGGCATGGTCATGCCGCCCGCGGCTGGGTCTTCGCCGACCTAAGTCGGAGGGGGTCGCTTCGAGAGCGTCACGCGCTGCGGCCGGATGAATCCGGCCCAGCGGCGTTTTTTTGCGCTATCGCAGCCCTAACCTTCTCGCTCATGGAAGTGGTCGTAGATCCGTTGAGCCATCTCGACGGAGATGCCCTCCGCTGCTTTTAGGTCCTCGACGCCGGCGCGCGACACCGCCTTCGCAGAGCCGAAGTGCTTCATCAGCGCGCGGCGGCGCCGCGGGCCGATGCCGGCGATCTCGTCGAGCGGGCTCGCGCCCATCGCCTTCGAGCGCTTGGCCCGGTGCGTGCCGATGGCGAAACGGTGCGCCTCGTCGCGCAGCCGCTGCACGAAATAGAGAACCGGGTCGCGCGGCTCGAGCATCATCGGCTTGTCGCGCCCCGCCAGATAGAAATGCTCGCGCCCGGCATCGCGATCGGGCCCCTTGGCGACGCCCATGACGCAGATGTCGTGCAGCCCCAAATCGGCCAGCACCTCGCGCGCGACCGCGAGCTGGCCGGCGCCGCCGTCGATCAGCACGAGATCGGGCCGGTCGGGAAAGACGTCGTCGTCCGCCGGCTCCGGGCCAAGGCCGATCGCAGCGGCGAGCGTCGCATCCACCGCTGCTGCGGTGTCGCCAGCAGCGGGTGCACCATTCTCATCATGCTCGGCAGCGAGACGGCGGAAGCGGCGCGTCAGCACCTCGCGCATCATGGCGTAATCGTCGCCCGGCGTGAGCGTCTCCGACTTGATGTTGAACTTGCGGTACTGGCCCTTGACCCAACCGTCGGGGCCGGCGACGACCATCGCACCGACGGCATTGGCCCCCTGGATGTGGCTGTTGTCGAAGACCTCGATTCGCCGCGGTACCGACGCGAGCTGGAAGCGCTCGGCGAGCGCCTCGAGCAGGCGCCGCTGCGATGACCCCTCGGCGAGCTTGCGCCCCAGCGCCTCGCGCGCGTTGGCGAGCGCATGCTCGACGAGAGCCGACTTGGTACCTCGCTGCGGGACGCGGATCTCGACTTTGCGCTCGGCCTTGGTGGAGAGCGCCTCGCCAAGCAGCTCGCGGTTGGGCACATCGTGCGAGATGAGGATCAGCCGCGGTACCGGCTTGTCGTCGTAGAACTGGGCGATGAAGCTGTCCAACACCTCCTCGACCGAGAGCGAGCGGTCGGCTTTGGGGAAGTAGGCGCGGTTGCCCCAGTTCTGCCCGGTGCGGAAGAAGAACACCTCGATGCAGGTCTGACCGCCGTCCTGCACGGCGGCGAAGATGTCCGCCTCCTCGATCCCCTCGGGGTTGATCGCTTGATCGGCGGTGACGTGCGCGAGCGCGGCAAGCCGGTCGCGATAGCGCGCCGCACGCTCGAACTCGAGCTTGGTGGAGGCTTCCTCCATCAGGCCCTGGTACATGCGGCGCACGTTCTGGCTTTCACCGCGCAGGAAGCGCACGGCCTCATCGACGAGGCGCCCGTAGTCCTGAAGCGATATCTCCCCCGTGCACGGCGCCGCGCAGCGCTTGATCTGATAGAGCAAGCAGGGCCGCGTGCGGCTCTCATAGACGCTGTCCGAGCACGAGCGCAGAAGGAACGCACGCTCCAACATGTTGATGGTGCGGTTGACGGCGCCTGCGGAGGCGAACGGCCCGAAGTAATCGCCTTTGCGATTGCGCGCGCCGCGGTGCTTCATGATCTGCGGCGCGGGCGTGTCGCGCGCGATGAGGATGTAGGGGAACGACTTGTCGTCGCGCATCAACACGTTGAAGCGCGGGCGGAAGCGCTTGATGAGGTTGGCTTCGAGGAGCAGCGCCTCGGCCTCGGTGGCGACCGAGACGAACTCCATGGCCGAGGTAGCCGCGATCATGCGGGCGATGCGGTTGGTGTGGCCGCCCATGCGCGCGTAGTTCGAGACGCGCGCCTTGAGATTGCGGGCCTTGCCCACGTAGATCACGCTCCCCTCGCGATCGAGCATGCGATAGACGCCGGGGGAGGACGGCAGCAGCTTGAGATAGCCCGCGATGATGGCCGCCCCGCTGGCGGCAGCCGCACCTGTCCCGTCGGGTTGCGGTGCCTCTTGCGCCGGCGCGTGCGGCGGAACCTCGGGCGTGTTGATCTTAGGCATTGAAGATAGATCGACCCGACGATGGGCCTCGTCAAGCGAGCGGCCGCCCCGCTACCAGACGAGTCGCGTCATGGCGGCCAGGGGGCGCGGCGCGCCGGGCGGAAACAGCGCCTCGAGCGTTTCAGCATCGAGCCGGTTCGCGGCGGGCACGCTGCTGGCGACAAACAGCGAGGGGATGCCCGCCGCCGCAGCGCCCGCAAGGTCGGTGCGCACACCATCGCCTATGGCCAGCATGCGGCCGCGATCGCTGCCACCGGACCGCAGCTGCTCGAGCGCGGCGAAGACGTGCTCGTAGATCGGCAGGTAGGGCTTGCCCGCGTACGTGACCTGTGCACCAAGCCGCTCATAGGCCTGCGCCAGCGCACCGGCGCAGTAGATGAGCTTGCCGCCCCGCTCTACGGTCAGGTCGGGGTTGGCGCAGATCATCGGCAATGCGCGGCTCGCGCAGGCGGCGAGCGTGTCCGCGTAGTCGTCGGGCGTCTCGCGCTCGTCATCATAGAGCCCGGTGCACACGACCGCGTCGGCGTAGTCGGCGCCGACGCGCTCGACGTCAATGCCCGCGAAGACCCCGAGATCGCGCTCGGGCCCGATGTGCAAGACGCGCCGTCCCGCGTACGCCTCGACGAGCGAGCGCGCCAGATCGCCCGAGCTGACGATGGCGTCATAGCTCGAGCGCGGCACGCCGATGCGGTCGAGCTGAGCGGCGACGCCCTCACGCGGACGCGGAGAGTTCGACACCAGCATCACGAGCCCGCCCCCCTCGCGAAACTGCCGGCAGGCCTCGCAGGCGGGCTCGTAGGGGCGCACGCCGTTGTGCATCACGCCCCAGATGTCGACGAGCCATGTCGACGTGGAGGCCGCGAGCGGCGCCACGGATTGGATGACCTCAATGGGAACGGAGCGTCGGGACATACGCCTCAACTAGCCGCCGCGGCGCCGAAGCTCAAGCGGCGGCTGTGCCGACGGCATCGGAGGCGATCAGCTGCGGGGGCCCGAACAAGGGCCCCTGCCCCAGCGTCACCCCGCTCGCCACGACTTTGGCCCGTGTTGCCTCACTGTCGATACCCTCGGCTATGGTGACGAGCCCCAGCTCCGCCAGCGACCGGCACACCTCGTCAGGCGCCATCATGCCCGTCGCTGCCGGCAGCCCCTGCAAGAAGGTTGCGGCGCCGATCTTGACGAAGGCGAAGCCGGCCGCTCGCAGTGCACTGAACTCGTAGTCCATGTCCATCGTCTGATCGAGGCCGAAGCGGAATCCGAGGTCGCGCATGTCCGTAAGATTGCTCCACTCCGTGCCGCTGAACCCTTTGACGTCGGCTTGCGAGAACGTCAGCACCAACTCGCCCGCAAGCGCCTCGCGCTCGCGGTAGGCACCCGCAAGCTCGTCGAGGAAGGCGTCGGTCGCCAGCGCCTCTCCGCTCACCGCCGTGAGCACGCAATGCTTCTGCCGCTGATGCGCGAACATGCGGCAGGCTTGCGCCGCGCGCTTCAGGCGTGCGCCGTCGAGCAAGGGACGCAGCCCGGTCCGCGCAAGCTGGGGATCGTGGGCGGCGACGTGAAGCGGCATACCGTGCTCGTCACGCGGACACACGATCGCCTCGTAATAGTGAACGAGCTGGTCGCCGAGCCCCATGATGGGCTCGACGAGTACGTCCATGCGCCCCGTAGCGAGCGCTGCCGCAAGCGACGACAGGCGTGCGTGCGCCGGCGCAATCGGCGGCGGCATCGAGGGAGGCGCACTGCGCGGGGCTGCAGATGGAGCCTTCGGCGCGGAGGCGGCACGCATGGTGCTCGCGGTCGTGTTCAATGCGTCCACTGATGCGCGTGCGATGGTCTCCGGGCTCGGGACCACGCGCTCGCCGGCAGCGTCGGCCCCGAGGCTCACCTCGTCGGCGAGCCGCTTGATCATGCCCTGCACCGCGTCGAGGTCGGCTTCACGCTCCGCAGCCGTGGGCGGCGCCTCTTTGCGCCGCGTGGACGAGGTGTCGGGCAACGTCGGTTTTGTCGGGCGGAAGGCCCAGTAGTCGCGCATGCTGCTGTCGCCCGGCAGCGGTGCCTCGGACCGGGGCTCAGCTTGCAGCGGCGGCGGAGGCGGAGGCGGCACGGAAAGCCTCGGCGCTGCGGGAGCCGGCGCGCCTGGCAGCGTCAGCCCCGCGGGAGCGGTTGCGGGAGGCGGCGAAAGCGGTGGCTGCGCCTGCGGCACAGGCCTGGGAACCCGCTCGACCGGAGGCGCCTTGACGGCTAACGGAGGCGAGGCCGACCGTTGTGCAAAAGGCTCTGCAGGCGCTGGCGGTGGCGCCACGGCCTGCGGCCGCGCCGCGATGGGCGGGCGCTGCCAAGCGGGGGCCGGGGCTTCCTCGCTCGGGCGCATGCGCGAAAGCTCGTCCTCGAGCCGCGATACCTCGGAGACGAGCGCGTCCACCCGCTCGGACCGCCGCATCAGCGCGTGCAGTATCAATAAGGTTATGTAGACCGAGAGGGCGGCAATGAGCGCGAGCCAGAACGCGACCCGGAACTGCAGATAAGCGCCGATGAAGAAGGCAACCGTGACGAGGGCGATGGCGCCCTTCACGATGAGGTCCGCAACACGGCCCTGATTGCGCGTGCCCGTTCTGCTATCGCCGATGCTCGCCATGAGAATTTTTCCGCCAGCCCCTGCCGATTCGTTAGCGACAAGCTTTGTGTCCGCCCTTCAGGAGCGCAATGACGGCAACGCCACTTTCACCAGCTTTCTCAGCCTAGCGGCGATTCGCGCCAAAGCTGAGCCGCGAGGCACATCAAACACTTAGGGGCGGTGCCCGGAGATTGCCACCGCGCGCCCCAATGGCGCCCCGGCCCGGCCCGCAGCCGACCCGAATCCGGGTGCCATTTAGAACTCGTTAGCCGAATCGGCGTGCTATCGTTGTGTCCGGGCGTTCCCTCGCGGTCCCGGCGTCTAAATAAGGGGAAGCCCGATGCTGATGACTGTGATTGGCAGAGATTTGAACGCGTCTATCTACGGTGAGCTGGCGGGCGTACGGGTGCTTATCACCGGCCTTTCGCCCCACTGCGGAGCCGACGTAGCACGGGCCTTCGCCGACCATCGCGGCCGTCTCGTCGTTCACGCCTCGGCCGATGCCCCCGAGAACGATGTGCTTGCAACGCTGCTCGCCGAGACCGCGAGCGATGTGAAGCTTTTCACCGCGGCCTGCGCCGACCAGGAAGCCGCGGTGCGCTTCGCGCAGACGGCCGCGCAGGCCTACGGCGGCCTCGATGTCGTGGTGAACCTCATCTCCATCACGGCGGAAGACCTCAAGGACCGGGCGAGCATCGCCGAGGTGGAAGGCCTCGTCTCTGAGAGGCTGACGCTCCCCCTTCTGGTCACGCGCGTCGTCGCCAACCGCATGCGCACCATGCTGAGCGAGGGCCTCATCCTCAACGTGATGACGATGCCGGGCCCGCGCACGGCCGGCGAGGCCGCGCTCGCGGGCGTCGCCCGCACCGCACTTGCCGCCATGACCCGCGGCGAAGCCGAGACCTGGGCGCCCTATGGCATCCGCATCAACGCCATCGGACCGCGCGCGACGACGCCCGACGCGGGCGCCTGCCTCACGAGCGAGCCCGACATCGCGGCGCTCGCCCTCTACCTTGCCTCCAAGCGCAGCCGCACCTTGACCGGCCATATCTTCGACGCTGCCGGCGTCGCGGCGCGCCGCTGCTAGCAAAGCGGCTAGATCTTCGCCCACCGCGTGAGGTTGCGCAGCCAAGGGATGGCGGTGCCGGTCAGGTTTGCGAGGTCGTGATTGCGCGCGGCCAAGTCGATGAGGTTTGCGCGCAGCTGCCCCAGCGCGAAATCGAACGTCATGAGGCGCAGCACATCATCGAGCGGCAGCGTCCTGAGCTCGCCCCGCTCGCGCATCTGCGCGACAGCGCGCTCGAGCGCCGCGAGCGCATCTATGACCGGTGAGAGATCGGGCGCCGCGTCGCCGCGATCTGTTTGCGCGTATCGAGCGGGCAGCGCCGCGACAGCCGCGCACAGCCTCTCCAGGTTGGGCCGCAGGACTCCGATGGCGCTGGCCGGCAACGGCTCGGCGACCGCGCGCAGCAGCATGATGTCGGTATGCCAGAGGCGGCGCAGGGCACGCAGCACGGCGTCCGGGTCGGGGTGCTCCGCAAGGAAGCCCGCGACCTCGAGGCGCGTCTCCTTGGCCAAGACGTCGCCGGCGGCAAACGCCGCGCGGATCTTGAGGCCTGCCTCGGCAATCGCCTTCTCGTCCCTCGGCTTGCCGAGCGCGCACGCAAGCGCTTCGGCCATCGTCTGGAACAGCATCGGCAGCATGCGCTCGACGTGCTCTGCGAACGCCGGTCCCGCGCGCGAGGGAAAGAGCATGAGCGAGGTCAGCACCGAGATGCTGGCGCCGATCGTCACCTCGAGCATGCGGTAGCCGGCCGACGACAACGGGGGGCCGAAGCGCGGATCGCCGAGAATGACGATCGCCGCCGTCACGCAGGCGATGCGGAAGGGCGGCCTGCGTGCGGAGAAGAAGGCGAGCACGAGGACCGTCAGCGCGAGCGCCAGATATTTCGAGGACTGATGATCCGCGATGGCAAGCGCAACGGCGCCGCCGACGATGACGCCGAGCAGGCTGCCCAAGAGCCGGTCGACGGCGAGCCCGAGCGAGGCTCCCACGTTGGCCTGCGTGACGAGGATCGCCGTCATCACCGCCCAGAAGCCCTGCGGCGCGTTGACCAGCTCCGCAGCGGCGTAGGCAAGACAGGCGGCGACCGTCGTCTGCACGGCCTGCCGCAGCCGCGGCCAGTTGTCGTGCCAGCCGCCGATCCAGTTTGCGAGGTTCGACAAGGGAGAAGAGCGCTGCCCGATGAGACCTATGAGCGTAAGCCGCCGCCCGTTACGCTCGCGTTACCTATTCGGCCCAGGAGACGCCGCGGGCTCATTCTTGACAGCCTGCGCCGCGCCCGCGTATCACGCTGGCGCCTTTGGCACTCCCATCGGCGAAGTGCCAAGATCACCATCCCCTCACGCCCAGGCGGGCGTTAGCTGGAGCAAAATTTCCCATGAAATTCCGTCCTTTGCACGACCGCGTCGTAGTCAAGCGCCTCGACAGCGAAACCAAGACCGCCGGCGGCATCATCATCCCCGATACGGCCGCCGAGAAGCCGCAGCAGGGCGAGGTTGTCGCGGTAGGCCCCGGCGCGCGCGACGAAGCCGGCAAGCTCATCGCCATCGAGCTCAAGAAGGGCGACAGGGTCCTGTTCGGCAAGTGGAGCGGCACCGAGGTGAAGATCGACGGGCAGGAGCTGCTCATCATGAAAGAGAGCGACATCATGGGCGTGCTCGAGAAGTAACGAACGCGCCCCGCGGTTTTCCGCGCCTCATTAGACCAGCACTGATATCGAATTTAAGGAGAAGCCTAGATGGCTGCCAAAGACGTTCGCTTTTCCACGGACGCACGCGAGAGAATGCTGCGCGGCGTCGACGTTCTCGCCGACGCGGTGAAGGTGACGCTCGGCCCCAAGGGCCGCAACGTCGTGATCGAAAAGTCGTTCGGCGCGCCGCGCACGACCAAGGACGGCGTGACCGTCGCCAAGGAGATCGAGCTTGCCGACAAGTTCGAGAACATGGGCGCCCAGATGGTGCGCGAGGTGGCGCAGAAGACCAACGACCTCGCCGGTGACGGCACCACCACGGCGACCGTGCTGGCGCAGGCGATCGTGCGCGAAGGCTTGAAGGCCGTCGCCGCCGGCATGAACCCGATGGATCTGCGGCGCGGCATCGACAAGGCCGTCGCACAAGTCGTCGAGGAGATCCAGAAGCGCTCCAAGAAGGTGAAGAACTCGAGCGAGATCGCGCAGGTCGGCACCATCTCGGCGAACGGCGAGAAGGCCATCGGCGACATGATCGCGGAGGCCATGCAGAAGGTCGGCAACGAGGGCGTGATCACGGTCGAGGAGGCAAAGAGCCTCGACACCGAGCTCGATGTGGTCGAGGGCATGCAGTTCGACCGCGGCTACCTCTCGCCCTACTTCATCACCAACGCCGAGAAAATGACGGCCGACCTCGACGACCCCTACATCCTCATCCACGAGAAGAAGCTGTCGAACCTGCAGCAACTTCTCCCCGTGCTCGAGGCGGTCGTGCAATCGGGGCGCCCGCTGCTCATCATCGCCGAGGAGGTCGAGGGCGAGGCGCTGGCGACGCTCGTCGTCAACAAGCTGCGCGGCGGCTTGAAGGTCGCCGCCGTCAAGGCGCCGGGCTTCGGCGACCGCCGCAAGGCGATGCTGGAGGACATTGCGGTGCTGACCGGCGGGCAGACGATCTCCGAAGACCTCGGCATCAAGCTCGAGAACGTGACGCTCGACATGCTCGGCCGCGCCAAGCGCGTGTCGATCACCAAGGACGACACCACCATCGTCGACGGCGCCGGCAAGAAGAAAGCGATCGAGGCCCGCGTCAATCAGATCAAGGCGCAGATCGAGGAGACGACCTCGGACTACGACAAGGAGAAGCTGCAGGAGCGGCTCGCCAAGCTCGCGGGCGGCGTTGCCGTCATCAAGGTCGGCGGCGCGACCGAGGTGGAGGTGAAGGAGCGCAAGGACCGCGTCGACGACGCGCTCAACGCCACCCGCGCGGCGGTGGAGGAAGGCGTGGTTCCGGGCGGCGGCGTCATGCTCCTGAAGGCGGCGAACGCGGTCACCGCGGAGGGTGAGAACGCCGACCAGGAGGCCGGCATTTCAATCGTCAAGCGGGCGCTGCAGGCTCCGATCCGCCAGATCGCCGAGAACGCCGGCGTCGAAGGCTCGATCGTCGTCGGCAAGGTGCTCGAGGCGCGCGGGCAGGCCTTCGGCTACGACGCCCAAAACGACGAGTACGGCGACATGCTGGAAAAGGGCATCATCGATCCCGCGAAGGTCGTGCGCATCGCGCTGCAGGACGCGGCCTCCGTCGCCGGCCTCATGATCACCACCGAGGCGGCCGTCGCCGAGGCTCCCAAGAAGGACGAGGGCGCCGGGCACAGCCACGGCGGCATGGGTGGCATGGG
>DATIZL010000094.1:0-18534 GCA_035517115.1 Hyphomicrobium sp. | reverse complement strand
CCTGGTCGGCGTTTAGCGAGCCAGCATCCGGAAAAATTGGCTTACTTATAGCATGTTATCGCGTGAAATCTTCCGTGGAGTTAGCAGGTGCACCGTCCCGTTATCTCATCGGGGTGGCGGAGACGGAGGGATTCGAACCCTCGATACGCCTTTAAAAGCGTATAACGGTTTAGCAAACCGCCGCCTTCAGCCTCTCGGCCACGTCTCCTTTGGGCGGGAGCCCCCTAATAGAGGCGGGAATCGGCGTTTGCAAGCCGCACCCGGCGCGGGGCCCAGTGCTCAGGCCTTGACGGCACCCGCACCCAGATCGCATCGTTTGGGTCTCGGGACCAAGAACAACAACGCTGATGGCGGCGGTATGCGCGCAACGACAATCAGCACCACAGTCGCCGCTCTTTTCCTCGGCGCGTTGGCGGCAGAAGCGTCTGCCCAGGACTATTGCGTCACCTGCACGGGGCCTGACGCCAAGTATCACTGCATCATCGGCGGAGGCGGGAGCCCGGCCGCGCGTTCCTCGCGCGGGCAAATCCTGTGCATCACCCAGCTTGCCCAAAGCGGCGGGCATGCGAGCTGCAGTGTGAGCCGCACGAGCAGCGAGCCGTGCGAGGGCCAGGTGAAGACGGTGATGTTCCCGACCGACGAGCCCGGCACCCCGCCGATGGCGGAGACGCTGCCGCCAGCGTCGCCTCCGCCAGCTACTGCGCCTTCCTCGGCCCAACCGCCCGCACTGACGGAGGGTGCCCCACCGCCGACAGAAGCTCCGCAGCAGCAGCCGAGCACGGTCGGACAGATCGCCAAGGATTCCGCCAATGGCCTCAAGCAAGCGGGCGAGGCCGTCACCAGCACCGTGGACAAGACCGGCAAGGCCATCGGCCACGCGGCGTCCAAGACGTGGAAGTGCTTGAGCTCGTTCTTCGGAGACTGCTAGCGGCGAGATCAGTGCGTCGCGATCCACTCGCGCGCGAGCTTCTGCGCGCGCGCGATATCGTCCCGCGACATCTCCTTCGCGATCTCGAGCCGGTGGCGCTTGGCTTCCTCGTTGCCGCGCAGGGCCGCGAGGTTGAACCATTTGTGCGCCTCGACGAGGTCGATATCGACGTCGCGGCCCACGCAGTAGTTGAGGCCGAGTTCGAACAGGGCGTCGGGCGTGCCGCCGTGCGGGGCGGTCTCCTCGACGCCGTGCGAGATCAGATCAAGCCGTGCCATTACGCTTCCCGTTTTGCGCACCTTTGCTTAGCGTGAGGCCTGGTCAGTGGTGCCGCTGCCGCCTCTCTTTGCGCCGCTCCCTCGAGCAGCTCAAGGAGCACAATGTCAGCGAGCTTATGAGAACCGGTAAACTTGCGGGCCGATGCTAGGGGCGCGAATGCCATCCAAGAATGAACATCGGCGCGCACAATCGCATCAAAGTGGCGCAATCGATCCGCTTCAAAGCACGCCGCAAGGACGCCTTCACGGTCAGGGTTACCGCGGGCTAACCATAGGCGGAAAAGCCCTCCATCACGGGATCAGCACGACCGATCCGGTGGTCTTACGCGCTTCCAGATCGCGGTGCGCCGCGGCGGCCTCGCGCAGCGGATAGGTGCGACTGACGGTGATCTTCACAGCTCCCTTGCCAACCATGTCGAACAGGTCGGCCGCATTGGCGAGAAGGTCGGCGCGGCGCGCGGTGTAGGCCATCACCGTCGGGCGCGTTGCGTAGAGGGATCCCTTGGCGGACAAGATCGTGATGTCGAATAGCGGCACCGGCCCTGATGCGTTGCCGAAGCTCACCCACAGGCCCTTGGGTTTGAGGCAGTCGAGGGAGGACGGAAACGTGTCCTTGCCCACCGAGTCGTAGACCACGTCGCAGCCCTCGCCGTTCGTGATCTCCTTGACGCGCGCGACGTAGTCCTCGGTGCGGTAGTTGATGACGTGCGTGCAGCCGTTCTCTTTTGCGAGCCGCGCCTTCTCGTCCGAGCCCACCGTCCCGATCATGGTGGCGCCGATGGCGCGCGCCCACTGGCAGGCGATGAGACCGACGCCGCCCGCCGCCGCGTGGAAGAGCATGACCGTCTTGGCCGTGCAGGGATAGGTCTCGCGCAGGAGATAGCGCACGGTCATGCCCTGCAGCATCATGGCCGCAGCCGTCTTGTCGTCGATGCCGGGCGGCAGCTTCACGAGGCGGTCGGCGGCGATGAGGCGCTCGTCCGCGTAGCCGCCGAGCACACCCGCATAGGCGACGCGGTCCCCAGGTTTAAGGTCGGTCACGCCCGCGCCCACGGCCTCCACGGTGCCGGCGCCCTCCATGCCGATCACCGCCGGCAGGCTCGCGAGCTTGTAGAGGCCGCTGCGGTGGTAGGTGTCTATGTAGTTGAGACCGACGGCGCTTTGGCGCAGGCGCACCTCGCCGGGGCCGGGATCTCCGACTTGGACCTCGTCCCACCGCAGCACTTCAGGCCCGCCGTGGGCATGGATGCGGATTGCGTGTGCCATGATCGTCCCTTTTCCGCCACGAGCTGCCGGCACCGGCCATTTGGCCTTGACGGCGCCACGTCGGCCTTCTACGGGCTGTTGCTGCGCGCCGACAAGGGAACGATGATGCTTTTCGACCGCCGCCGACGCCAAACCCCGCCTTTGCTCCTCCTGCTCCTTGTCCCTTTGGCGCTTCCAGGATGCGGGGGGCCCGATACGAGCGGACCGAGCTCGGGGCTAACGTGCGTCGACGATACGCCCGATTGCGTCGACCGGCGCCAGAAGACGCTGCGCTACCTCGTTGACGACAAGGACCGAGCCTGGATTGCCGCGCACCCGCCAGCGGAAGCCTATGCGTCCGGCGTGCGCCTATTTGCCCTCAAGAACAAGAAGAAGGAGTTGACCTGCGATGAGCTTGCGCACGGGCGCGAGGAGGCGGACAGGGCGCCCGGCGTCCTGCGCGGGCCGGAGGCCGCCAACTTGACGCCGGCCCACGTATCGCGCGGTCTCATGTTGGCGAGCGAGGTCTCGCGGGAGCTGACCGCCGAGATCAAACGGCGCTGCAAGAAGGCGTGACGCTGAGCTTGGTGCATCGCGGAAAGCAAAAGAAAAACGCCCTTCCCTTACCCGGCGTCCCAGGCCACATAATGCCTGCCGCGGGATGATCGATCGCTAGAGAGACGTGGGCCAAACCATGCACGACTTCGTCAATACGGTAGTCGCCTTTGTTCAGGCGCATCAGGCCTGGGCGGCGCCCGTCGCTTTCGCGCTCGCCTTCGGCGAGAGCCTCGCCTTCGTCTCGCTGGTGCTGCCGGCCACGGTGATCCTCGTCACCATCGGCGGCCTGCTCGGCGCCAGCGACATCGACGTATGGCCGATCGTCCTCGCGGCCGGCGTCGGCGGCGCGCTCGGCTACTCGGTCTCCTACTGGATCGGGCTCTACTTCAAGGACTCGATCAACAACTACTGGCCGTTCCGCGCCTATCCCGCCATGATGAAGCGCGGCCAAGACTTCTTCGAGAAGTACGGCGTGTTCGGCGTGTTCCTGGGGCACTTCTTCGGACCCATCCGCGCCGTCATCCCGGTGATCGCTGGCATGGCCTCCATGCGGCAGATCCCGTTTCAGATCGCCAACATCTCCTCGGCCTTTCTATGGGCCGGCGGCGTCATCGTGCCGAGCTTCTTGGGCCTCAAGTGGCTGACCGGTCACTGAGGGGGGCGCGCGGCTTCTCTAACACCGCATACGTCGCATAGCCGCGATAGGGATGCTCGCAGGTAAGCTTGCCGCCGGAGCGTAGAGCGAGCGCCTCAAGCTCGGCTTCGAGCGCCGCCCGGGGCTCGACCGAGAACTTGGCCAACCATGCGCGCAATCCGCTCTTGAAGAAGCGCGGCAGCCGCTCCTGCTCGCCGAAGTCGACGATGTGCAGCCGGCCGCCGGGCGCCACCGCATCCATCGCACACTGTAGGGCCGTGCGCCACGGTGGGATCATCGACAAGGCATACGAGATCACCACGCGATCGAACCCGTGCACTCCAAACAGTCGCTCCCCCGAGAAGTCGGCGGCATCGCCCTCGGCTACGCTGAGGCGGCCGGCAAGACCCTTGCGCGCGATCGCCGCGCGCGCGGTTTCCAGCATGGCGCTCGAGATGTCGAAACCGTAGAAGCGCACGTTGGGATACCGCCGCGCAGCCAAAATGAGATTGCGGCCGGTTCCACACGCAATCTCGAGCACGCTCCCTCCAGCCGGTGGCTCGAGCTCGGCCAGCAGCCGGTCGCGGCCCAAAAGATAGTACTTGCGCGTCGCGTCGTAGATGTAGCGCTGGTAGCGGTAGATCGCGTCCATGTGCTCGGCAGCGGAAGCGCCGGCGTGAGCCCGAGACTGAGCCAATGGGCGCTCCTTTAGCCCTGGAACACGTAGCGGTGGAAGCCGCCGTAGATCGACGAGCGGTCCCTTGCCGTCCATTGCCGGCAGGCCTCGCGGTCGTAGGCGAACCGCGCCAGAAGCGCGTCGGGAAGGCGACCCGGCAGGATCGTCTCCTCGCCGGCGGTGCGGAAGATGACGCGCGCTCCCGGCCGCGCCGTGCGCACGATCTCCGTCCACAAGGCGTTGAGCTGCGCGTCCGTCATCCAGTCCTGCGCATCGAGCAGCACATAGGCGTCGAGCGATGCCGCCGGCTGGCGGCCGAGGTGCTCGGTGAAGGAGGCGTGCACGACCGTGACGTCGCCAGCACGCGACCGCAGGGTCTCGAAGCTTTCGCGTTGCAGATAGGGCGGAAGCGGGGCCGAGCCGCTGCTCGCATACCGGCGCCCGAAGGCCTGCCAGGCGAAGTAGTTGTCGGCGAGGTCGAAGTCGCAGGCAAGGCGCTTCAGGCGTGCTTCGAGCACGTCCGCCATGCTCGCCTCGTTGCCTTTCAGCGCGGCGAACTGCGAGGGCGGAATGCCGAGCCCGAACAGGGCCGAGGGACGGTCGAGCAGCCAGCGCACGTGCCGCTTCTTGAATAGGGGCGCAAGCTCGCGCTCGAAGATGCGGGCCTGCTCGGTGCGGTCCCTGGCGGCGAGCATGCGCCGCGGATTGGCGCCGTGCAGGCGCGCGAGCAGATGCCCGGCGCCGATGAAGCCGCCGAGCAGCCCGTGCCGATAGACGTTGGAGCCGAAGTAGCCGATGCGGCGGCGCCCGAGGCGATCGCGCGATTCCCAGTATGCGCGCGTGGTCTCGTCGAGGTGCGGGCGCAGGTGCGTGAAGTAGGCGTCGATGTTGGCGCGCGTATCCGCCTCGCCGAAGAAGCGGCGGAAGGTGGCATAGCTGGGAAGGTGCGCGAGCGCCGCGAGCTTCAGCTTGTTGAGCGCGACGTGCGCGGGATTGAGGTCCACTGCCGTAATGGCGACGGGCGCGGCGGCGAGATAGCTCAGCACGTTGCAGCCGCCCGAGGCGATGGCAACGAGCCGCTCGCCGCCCTTGAGCTCGAGCGCGTCGAGATCGACGACCGGATCCTCCCAGATCTGCGGATAGACGAGGCCGCTGAAGGCGAGCGTGAAGAGTCGCTCCTGGATCCCCTGCCGGGTCGTCGCCTTGTGGCGGTGCACTGCTTGGCGCAGGCGGCGATTGCGCGCGCGCCGGAAGGACGTCTCCTCAGCGGCTGCGGCGTGCTCGGTAGCGGCCATCGCTCCCCACTTTTTCTTAGTCGTTGCCCGTTCGTTGGGCGCGCGGCCGCCCATGCGGTCTCACGGCCCAACGGGCTCGCGTAGGCGACTCCTGTTACGGTTTTATGTCAGTGGCTTGCCTTGCCCGCCCCGATCACCTAGAGGATGCGCTCGCGCGCTCGAGGGGAGCGCATCCGAGGCCTCCAGACATTACGGTAAACGCCATGACCAAACGCAGCCCGCGCAACATCGAGACGCACAAGAAGAAGCGCCGCCGCGCCATCCCGCGCGCCAAGGTGACGCGCGTGCAGGGCAACATGGGCGGCGTGCGCCGGCGGCTCAAGAAGCTCGCCAACAAGGCCCGGGGCGCCAAGGCCGCCAAAGGTTAAGGCGGCATGGCGGGCACGCTTCTAGCCGCGCGCCCCGCCCCGCGGGCCGCAGTCGCAGGGCCATGATGCGCGTCGCACCTTTCAACCCGCGACGGTTCACCTCGGCGATCCCGCACTACGTCGCCGGGCGCCCGGCCTACTCTATGCGCCTCGTCGAGCGCCTTGCCCGCGAGACGGGCCTTGGCACCGCCTCGCGCGTGCTCGACGTCGGCTGCGGACCGGGCTCGCTCACGATCCCGCTGGCGCATTTCTCGGGAACCACCATCGGCATCGACCCGGATGGGGCCATGATCGCGGCGGGGCGCCAGATGGCCGAGGTTGCAGGCGTCGCCGTCGAATGGCTGGTCGGCTCATCGATCGACCTCTCCGACGAACTCGCGCCCCTCGACCTCGTCACCATCGCGCGCGCCTTCCACTGGATGGACCGGGAGGCGACGCTTTCCCGCCTCGATCAGCTCGTGCGCCCGGGCGGCGCCGTCGCGCTCGTCAACACGGAGCTGCACCCGCTCGGCACGCACACGTGGCACGCGGCATTCGAGGAGCTGCGCAAGTCGCACGGGCGCTTCGATGACTTCTACCGCTGGCGCAAGAGCGCGGCCTGGGAGGAGCATTTGAGCGTGCTCATGCGCAGCGTCTTCTGCGACGTCATACGCATCTCGGTCTACGAGGCGCGCGAGGCCTCCCTCGACGAGATCGTCGCGCGCGCTCTCTCGTTCTCGGCCAACTCGCCCTCCTCGCTGGGCGAGGACGGCCGCGCCGCTTATGAGGCCGCTGTCCGCCAAACGATGATGGCGCTCGAGCCCAGCGGCCGCTTCCCCGAGATCGTCGAGAGTGCGGCCATGATCGCGCGGCGTGCAAGCTGACGGCGCCGCTGTCGTGGAGCCGCCCAATCACGCATAGACTAAGCGGCAAAGAAAATGCCGCCGGTCGCCCGGCGGCATCTCAACTGCAAACGTCGCCGTTAGGCGTCAGGCAAGCTCGACCTCGGCGGCCTGCTTGCCGCGGCCGCGGCGGTCGTCCTCGAGCACGAAGGTGATCTTGTCGCCCTCGTTCAGCTCTTGAATGCCGGACCGCTGCAGGGCGGTCACGTGAACGAACACGTCCTTGGAGCCGTCGTCCGGCTGCACGAAACCGTAGCCCTTCGCCGTATTGAAGAACTTCACGGTGCCTGTGATGCGATTCATATGGTGTCTTTTCCAGTCGGCGTGATCATCAAGCCAATCGCCGGACGGCACGCCGCCATCCGGAGTCTCAGTCATTTTGGGAAGGGCAAACGGCCGGTGGCGCGCTGTCTGATCCAAAAATTGAGGGCGCGGTCCACCTCGGATCGCACCGGCAGCCGGTATATGCCCCCCTCGGAGCGCAAAATCAAGGCGGCTACGCTTGATAGCTGAACATGCGAAAAAGATCGCTCGGCGCCTTGTAAAGCTCGGCGACGCGGGAGAAGCCCATCTCGCGCCCCAGCGCCTCCCACTCGGAGACCGTCTCGGGCAGGTCGCAGGTGCGCACGTGATGCATCGCCTCGCGAAACTCGTCGGCCGTGAGAGCGGTCCACTCGCGCCGCCCGATCTCCTCGAAGCGGTCAAGGTAGGCCGCGCGGTCCTCGCCGTCGCGGCACGTCGGCTCGTAGATGAGGAGTGCGCCGCCAGCGGAAAGCCGCTTGCGGATCTCGCGCATCAAGGCGCGCTTGTCGGGCGTCGCCAGATGATGCAGCGAAAGGCTGATCCAGACGACGTCGGCGGGGTCGGAGCCCCTACGCATCGCCTCGGTGAAATCGGCTTCCTCGAGCTCGACGTCGCACGGCAGGGCCGCGAGATTGTACCGCGCCAGCTCGAGCGCCGCCGGCGCCAGGTCGACGCCGCGATAGCTCCCGATCGCGGTTCCCTCGAGCGCGCCCACGATCCCGCTCGCGTCGCCGCAGGCGAGGTCGACGAAGGCGAACGGCCGCGTGACGTTCTCCGTCAAGAAGCGGTGCAGCTCGGTGTAGGCGCCGGCATTCTCCAGATAGTCATAGCGCAAGAACTTGCGATAGAGCTCCCACTGGTGGCGGAAGATGTCGAGCGCGGCCTCGTCGCGAGCGCTCGCCGCGCGCGCCTGACGCTCTAAGTTGACCATCGACATCTCCCGGTTCGAGCAGGCTTCACGCGGCGCGTGTAGCAGGTCGGGCGCGGTTTAACCAGCGCGCCGGGCACCCCGCTCCGGTGTGGCCTTGAACCGTGCGAGCATCTCCGGGATGTCAGCGGCGGGCCGCGGCGGGCTGATGTAATAGCCCTGCGCCTCCGTGCAACCCTCCCGTTTCACCTGCTCGAGCTGCTCCTTGGTCTCGATGCCCTCTGCGCAGGTAGCGATACCGAGGCTCGAGCCCAGCGCCACGATCGAGCGCAGGATCGCAAGCGAGCTCTGCGGCCGCGCCGCCAGCTCCTTGACGAAGATCTGGTCGATCTTGATCTTGTCGAAGTGGTAGCGGCTGAGGTAGCTGAGCGAGGAGTAGCCGGTGCCGAAGTCGTCGAGCGCGAAGCGGACGCCGATCTCGTGCAGCTTCCTCAGCGTCTCGGCCACGCCTTCGCTTTCCTGCAGCAGCAGCGACTCGGTGACTTCGAGCTCGAGCCTTTGCGGCACAAGCTGCGAGGCCCCGAGTGCGGTGATCACCGCTTGACGCACGTTTCCGAACCGGAACTGCGCCGGCGAGAGGTTGACCGCGACCTTGAGCCCCTTCGGCCACTTCGCCGCCTCCGCGCACGCCTGCCGCAGCGTCCATTCGCCGACCTGCACGATGAGACCGGTCTCCTCTGCCAGCGGGATGAACTCGTTGGGCGCGACGAGCCCGCGCTCGGGGTGGTTCCACCGCACCAGCGCCTCGAAGCCGGAAATGTCGTAGCGCTCCAGGTTGAGCTGCGGCTGATAATGGAGCTCGAGCTCGCCCGCGTGCAGCGCCGAGCGCAGATCGCGCTCGAGCGAGCGCCGCGTCTGCATGCGCTGGTCCATCTCGCGCTCGAAGAAGCGCGAGCTGCCGGGCGCGTCCATCTTGGCGCGGTTGAGCGCGAGGTCCGCATTCTTGAGCAGCTCGTCGGGATCGCTGCCGTCGCCGGGGCCGATCGCTATGCCGATGCTGGTGGAGACGACGATCTGATGGTCGTCGAGATCGAAAGAGGTGGCGAGTATGCTCTGGATCTTGCGGGCGAGCGCGGCGGCGGCCGATGCCGGCTTCTCGGCCGACTGCACGACCACGAACTCGTCTCCGCCAACGCGGGCGATCATCTCGACGCCCTTCAACCTGCGCTTCAGGCGCTGCGCCACGGCCTGCAGCAACTCGTCCCCCACCGAGGGGCCGAAGGCGTCGTTGACCTCCTTGAAGCGGTCGATGTCGAACAGCAGCACCACGAGCGAGGGCCCATCCCCGTTCTGGGCCTCGAGCGCCTTCTCAATGAAGTCGCGCAGCTCCACGCGATTGGGCAGATCGGTCAGGGCGTCGTGGCGCGACATGTGCTTCATCTGCGCCTCGATGCGCCGCAACTGCGTGATGTCCTCGTGCGTGGCCACCCACCCGCCCTGCGGCATCGGCTCGTGCATGACGGCGATGATGCGGCCGTCGCTCAGCTCCTGCACCTTGGTGTTGCGCTGTATCTCGTGCACGGACGACAACCGTTCGCTGAGGTAGTCCTCCGGCTTCTCTCCGACCCAGAGGCCGTTGGCGATGCGCGCCTCGATGATCTTGCGGAACGGCGTGCCGGGCTTGGCCAGCTCTTTGTCGAGCCCGTACATCTCGACATAGCGGACATTGCAGACAACGAGGCGCTCGTCCGCGTCGAACATGCATAACCCCATGGGCATGTTCCCCAGCGCCGCATTGAAGCGCATGTTCTGCTCAACGAGCTCTGCCTTGCGGCGATCGAGCTCGGCGGCCGCCGCCTCGGCCCTCTCCTTGGCCCGCGTTGCGTCCTCGAGATGGTGCCGTGCGGATTCGAGCGCCTCCGCATAATCCATTGCGTGGGCGGCGCAGGCGAGCAGCTGGCGCGCTCGACGGGTCGCCACAACCAGGAAGAGCGTGAGCGCGATGAGACTTGCGATCTTGACCCCCTCGGCCCACGGGAAGATTTTTGAGGAGCTGAAGTATTCCCGATAGTCGTCCGTCAGCGCTTGGGTCCCGTCGTGGCCGACCGCCGCGAGCACCAGCACCGCCCAGCCGAGCGCCGAGGTCAAGCCAGCGAGCACGATGGGGCGCGGGTGGAAGCGCAGGGCGCGCAGGCCGACCAGCACCAGCACGAGCACGAACGACGGCGCCTTCAGGATGGCCCCAGCGGGCAGACCGTAGGCGTACTGATAGCCCCAGATCAGCGCCAGGAAGATGCCCATGTCGATGACGTTGAGGGCGTCCAACGCGTGCTGCGAGGGGTACCTTGAGGCGGCGAGCTCCCAGCGCAGGCACGAGCTCGCGATGAGCAGAGCTAGAGCAAGCGTGATCCAGGAATCGACGAGCGGCAACCCAGACATGAAGCGGGCGAAAGTGTGCAGGGCCAGCACGACCCACGCGATCGCACCCTGCGCGAGCGCGATCGACTGCTCGCCTTTGATGTCGTGGTCGCGAAGGTTCTGCTCGAGCCTGGCGGAGGACTCGAGCCCGCCGCCTGCGGTGTCACCCGGGCGCGCGTACCTTTTCCAAGGCATGAAAAAGGGTGCCAAACGCCGCTCCCTGGAATCCTACTGACCCGTTCACCGTAATCGTCCGGAGCCGAGCTTCTCGGTGCGGGCCCCCGCGAAATTGGAGGCCGTTCAGTATGGCGACGCTGGCATAGAGGCGTTACTTATCCCTTGTTCTATCCTCCTGATCTTGCTCCGCTATTCTACATCGGACTGGCCGTGCTTAATTTAGCCCTGCCTCGTAGCTCGTTAGCCAACCTGAGGTTGCTTTTCTACTGGCGCACACCTTCGATGTTGAGCGTCAGCTCGACCTCCTGCGAGGCGGGCCCGAGATCGAAATTGATCCCGAAATCCTTGAGCGGGATGCGCGTCGTCCCGGTAAAGCCCTGGCGGAAGCCGCCCCAGGGGTCGTCGCCGCCGCCGACACGCTCGGCCGCGATCTCGATCGGCTTCGTCACGCCGTGCAGGGTGAGGTTTCCGGTGATCGTCACCTTGTCGCCGTTAACCTTCACGCCGGTGCTCTCGAAGGTTGCCGTCGGGTAGGTCGCGGTGTCGAGGAACTCCTTGCTGCGCAGGTGCTTGTCGCGCTCGGCGTGGTTGGAGTCGATGCTCTCGGTGTCGACCTCCACCTTCACCTTCGCGGCCTCGGCATGTGCCTCGTCGAAGGTGAAGGTGCCGGAGAACTCGTTGAAGCGACCGGTGAGCCAGCTAAAGCCCAGGTGCTTGATGCGGAAGTTGATGGAGGCGTGCGACTTGGCGGTGTCGATGACGTAGTCGGCCGCTCTGGCCGGAGCGGCGGCGACGATGGCCGTGGCGAGGAGGGCGAGCAGCAGCAGACGGGGCGAGGCGGGCTTCATCGTAAATCTCCAGTTCATGACGTGGAAGGCGGGCCCGACCACATGCGCTTCAAGATGCTGCTGTGGTCGATGAAATGGTGCTTCAGGGCGGCGGCTGCGTGCAGGACGACGAGGAGCATCGTCACGTAGGCGAGGACCTCGTGCACCTCCCCCGCCGCGTCCTCGAGCCCCTTCTTGTGGATGAGGGAGGGAACGCTGAACCAATTGAATACCTGGATCGGGCGCCCGTCGGCGGTCGAGATCAGGTAGCCGCTCACCATCAGAGCAAAGAGCAGCGGATAAAACCCCCAATGGACGGTGCGGGAGGCCACGCGCTCGAGGGGCGACAGCTCGGCATCGTCGGGCTTCGGATTGGCGAGGCGCCAGAGGAACCGCAGCACGAGCAGGATCAAGAGCAGCATGCCGACGCTGCGGTGGATGTCGGGCGCAGTCCGGTAGTAGGGGCTGTAGTAGTTGAGCGTGACCATCCACAGCCCCAGCGCGAACATGGCGGGAATGGCGAGCGCCATGATCCAGTGCACGAGCCGCGAGATGAGGCCGTAGCCGGTCTTACTGTCGCCGATCAGCATGGCTTTGGATGTGATCCCCGTTTTTGGCCCCCGTGTGATGTAGAGCGCGGCCGCCGTCCGTCAACGGGGCCAATGGGCCGTTTGCGGCAAAAGCCGTTGTCCCCCAGCACGAATTTAAGCCACCCGGCTGTATCGCAGGGAACAGCGGAACTATTTTGCGCGGGGCAGCCTCACTCCCCCTGTCGCGCTGCCGGCAACGTGGTAGCTTCGACGGGTGCCAATCCGAGCCGCCGGCCGGTGCCGGCTCGGACGCGGACAGTTCAAGCTTTCGGCGCCGGCAGGACGTACCGTGATGCGATTTTCGCGACCGGCGCTTTGCCTCGCGGCGCTCTTAACCGCCAGCCCGGCAATGGCCGCGGCGGGAGCCGACATCGGCTCGGCCGTGACCGTCGTCAGCATCGTCACCGCCTCGCTCGAGAAGGACGAGCGCAAGCTTGCGGTGGGCGACGGCGTCCGGGCGCAGGAGCTGATCTCGGTCGACAATGAGGGGCGCAGCGAGCTCGAGCTGCGCGACAAGACCAAGCTCGCGCTCGGGCCGGGAGCCAAGCTCCTACTCGACAAGTTCATCTACGACCCCGACCTCAGCGGCGGCGCGATCGTCATGAACCTCGTGCGCGGCTCGTTCCGGTTCGTCACCGGCATTGCCGCTAAGCCCGCCTACGTGATCCACGTGCCGACCGCGTCGATCACCGTGCGCGGCACCATCTTCGACGTTTACGTGAAGCCCGACAACTCGGCCTGGCTCCTCTTGATCGAGGGCGCTATCGAGGTGTGCACGTCCAACGGCAAGTGCGTCGTGCACGACGAGCCGGGCAAGCTCATCCGCATCCTGCCCGACACGGTGGGCGTCCCGGTCAAATGGGCCGGGCTGCCGGGCAAGGAGGATGCGGTCTTCGATTCCGCGTTCCCATTCGTGTCGCACGCGCCGACCTTCGACCCCAACCCGGTGTTCACGCGCGACCAAATCGTGCTCGGGACCTTCCCGGAGAAGCCGCATCCGAAAGACACCGACAACGGCGACAAGGGAAACGACAGCGGCAAGAAGGACGAGCCGACCAAGAAATCGAGCAAGGACGACGACGACCAGCCGCGCAGCAAAACGAAGCACACCGAGGTCGAGCGCTACCATCGTCCGCGGCATGAGGCGAGCGATAGCAACGCGGCAAAGGGGCTCAACATCATGCTCGGGATCGGCGGCGGCCTCAAATTCGGCGGCCACCACAACGGCGGGTATGAGGGCACCCATCGGCGCTAGCGGCTCTCGCGCCCTCTCCTCTCACGCCCTCTCGCTGACCCGCCCCGGGGCCTTGGCGTAGAGCGACGCAACCTCGGGCCAGGCGAGCGTGCGGCAAGCCCTTAGCGCCTCCCCTGCCGCCGCCGCGTCGCCGGAGCTGATCGCCTGCTGCAGTCGCACGTTAGATTTCTGCAGCCCGCGGAAGCGGTCCGAGGCCGCGACCGTCTCGTCGCCGATCAGCGCAAAGATCCGCTCCGACCGCTCCTTGCCGCGGATCTTTGCGGCTTCGATCTCGAGAAACGCGAGCTCCGGGGAGGCCGCCGCGGTGCGTTCGCCGGCAATGATCGGATACTCGTACACCTTCGTCTTCTCCTCGAGCCGCGAGGCGACGTTAACGACATCGCCTAGGATGGAGTAGTCGAAGCGCTGCGGAGAGCCGACGTTGCCGACGCAGCACTCACCCGTGTTGAGGCCGATGCCGATGCGGACGGGGACCGCCGTCTCGCCGCGGCGCGCGGCGGCCTCGGCCCAGCCGGCGTTGAGACGGTGGAGCTCCGATTGCATCTTGAGCGCGGCGCGGCAGGCGTTCCTCGCGTGGTGCGGATCGGCGAGCGGGGCGTTCCAGAACGCCATGACGGCATCGCCCATGAACTTGTCGATGGTGCCGCGCTCCTCGAGGATCACGTCCGACAATGGCGTGAACAGCTCGTTGAGGAAGCGGATCAGCTCCTCCGCGGAGAGGCCTTCGGAAAGCGTGGTGAAGCAGCGCACGTCCGCAAACAGCACGGAGACCTCGCGCGTCTCGCCGCCGAGCTTCAGCTTCTCGGGGTGGCGCGCGAGCTCCTCCACCAGCGGCGCCGCCACATAGTGACCGAAGGCGGAGCGCACGCGGTTCCGCTCGACCTCCGTCTCGATGTAGTTGTCGAGCGAGGTCGCGAGGTAGAGGAGCAGGATCGCGAGCGAGGGATAGACCGGGTCGAACAAGAGACCCGCTTGCGAGTAGGCGAGCCAGGAGGCGGCGAAAACGGCGAGGATGGCGAGCGCGCCGATGGCGGCGGTGGCAACCGCGCCGACGCGATAGATCAGCCAGGCCACGGCGGCGCCGACGCCGACGAGGAACAGGAGTTCCGCGCCGGTCGCATAGGGCGGGCGCAGCAGGTGGTCGCCCGACAGCATCTGCTCCAGCGCTTGAGCGTGGATCTCGACGCCGGGCACGGCGGAATCGAGCGGGGTTGCGCGCAAGTCCAGCAGGCCCACGGCGCTGGTGCCGATGAGGACGTCGCGCCCGGCGACCGATTTTGCCTCGAAGCTCCCGTCGAGCACGGTGTGCGCGGAGATATAGCGGCGCGGATCGGGGCGCGCGAAGCGCAACCACAATTCGCCGTTGGCGTCCGTCGGCAGCACGGTCTGCCCCACGCGCACCGTCTCCACTCCCGTGCGCTGCCCGAACGCGATGACGCCGCTGCCGCCGGAGGAGCGCACGAAAATGGTCGATTCCTTCAAGGCGACGCGCAGCGTCTCGAGCGGCAGCGCGGGATAGAGCTTGCCCCCGACCGAGAGCAGCAGGGGCACGCGGCGGATCACCTGATCGCGCAGCGGGATCCAGTTGACGGCGCCGAGCCCCACGGCCTTCTCCGTCAACACCGGTAGGCTGCCGATGACGCCGGAGAAGCGCGGCACGAAAGCTTGCGGGTCGTCGCCGGCAAAGGCGAAGTGCGCGTGCGGCGGGGTTGCCTTTTGCGCCCCCCCGGCCTCGCCCGCGATGCCGAGCGTGACGGGCGCGCCAGCGATCGCCTGCGCGAGCCGCTCGTCGTTGGAGGGCAGCTTCGATGCCTCCACGATCATGGGCGCCAATTGGGGGTCGCTCTCGAACAGCTTGGCGAACTCGCCGGGCGACAGGCGGTCGGGCTCCGCGAGGATCATGTCGAGCGTGATCGTGCGGGCGCCGGCGCCCTTCAGGGCATCGATGATGGCAGCGAGCTTAGTGCGCGGCCACGGCCATTGGCCGACCTTGGCGAGCGAGGGCTCGTCGATGTCAACGATGCGCACGGGGAACTGCTCATCGAGCGGCCGCGGCGAGACGTTGAGGTAGCTGTCGAACACGGAGAGCCTGAGCCGCGCCACCGGCTCGGGGTCGGCGATGCGCACGGCCACCGTGAGGAACAACAGGCCCGCGGTCAGGATCAGATGAAGCGGCGGGACGCGCAGGCCCATGGGTCCTCGATGAGGGGTCCTCGATTGAGGGGTCCTCAGTTGAGCGGCGCTGCCCGGGCCGCTCGCCCGGCATTATAGCGTCGTACGGAGCGCCGGGCAGGCCTCTTCCATCCAATCGGCACAGCGCCCGGCGAGGGCCTTTGCGCCCTCCTCCATGATGAGAAGATGCCCGCGCCCGGCGGCCTCGTGGAAGCTCGCTTGCGGATAGAGCTCGGCGATCCTGCGCGCCGTCACCGCGGAGACGACCTTGTCGTCGGAGCCCGAGACCACCAGCACCGGACAGGTGACCTTCGCGGTCTCGACCGCGGTCGTGCGGCGCTGATCGAACATCCAAAAGAACAGCTCAAACAGCGCGCCCGGATTCGGCACTGAATTGATCGAACACACGGCGCTGCGCGTCCGGTGAGAGGCTCGCGAGCGAGTCTTTGCGGGCGACCTCGAAGGACGGTTTCAGCGCCTTGTCCCAGAAGGGCGAGGCTTGCAAGAGGCCCATGGCGAGCGCGAGCTCATCCTCGGTGGAGGGCAGGATGCCCCAAGGTGCACCCGGCGCGAAGAGCACGAGCGCACGTGCCAGTCCCTTGGCTGCGAGCTGCTGGCCGATGACGGCGCCCATGGAGTGGCCGACGATGATGGGCGCGTCCGGGAGACTCGCTGCGAGCTCCGCCATGTCGCCCGTGTAGTCGGCGATGCTGGTTCGCGCGAGCCGCGGATCGGGGTCGCGCGCCGGCCCCGAGACGTGAAAGCGCAAGTCGGGTGCGCGGCAGTCAAAGCCGCGCGCTGCCAGCACCGGAATGAAATCTTGAAAGCACCAGCCCCCGCTGAAGGCGCCGTGAATGAGGAGGACGGTGTTGCTCATACTCCGTGCCGCGCCTCGCGCTAAGTTGACCACGATCAATGCCGCCCGCGGCCCTAATCTTTCATGAAGTTGCGGTCGCGCTGGCGAGGGGCACGCAGTAACGCAAAGGAGCGCATCATGTCGCTGCTCAAGGTCATCGAGGTGCTGGCGGAATCCGACAAGAGCTGGGATGACGCGGCGCAGCAGGCCGTCACCAAGGCCTCCAAAACGGTGCACAATATCAAATCGATTTACATCGAGAACTTCGAGGCGACCGTCGATAACGGCAAGCTCAAGAAATTCCGCGTCAACGGCAAGCTCTCGTTCGTGCTCGACTAGCGCGCGAGCCTCAGCGGGACGCCGATTTGAGGCTCATGATGTAGGCGATGACGTTGTCCATGTCGGCCTGCGGGAGGATGAAATCCGGCATGTTGGGATGCGGGTTCTGCAGCCACACGGCGAGCGCCCGCTCGGTGATGCCGGACTGGTCGGCGACGGACTGGAAGCTCGGCAGGTCGAGATAAGGCGATTCCTTCTCCCCCCGCTCCACGGCGTGGCACTCGGCGCAAATCTTCTTCGCATAAGCGTGGCCGGCCTCGACGTTGCCGACCTCCTGCGCTCGGGCAGCGCCAGGCATGGCCAGCAAAACGACGATGGCAATTCTGTGCAAAGTGCTCACGATGCGGGTCTCCTGACGATTGAGCGCTCAAGTAGATTGCGCACCCCCTTCCCGCACCATGATCTGCATCAAGGCGCCGCCGCAACACGGCAAGCGCCTTGCACTGCAGTCAGCCTTTCGACTTGGCGCGCGCGATCGCCTCGCTGATGAGCTTCTGTGCCTCCTCCTTGTCGCCCCAGTGATCGATCTTCACCCATTTGCCCGGCTCTAAGTCCTTGTAGTGTGCGAAAAAGTGCTCGATCTGCTCGAGCGAGATGGCGGGAAGGTCCGAGTAGTTGGCGATCTTGTCGTAGCGCCGCGTGAGCTTGCTGCTCGGCACCGCCAGGACCTTCTCGTCGCCGCCGCCTTCATCCTGCATGACGAGCACGCCCACGGGGCGGCAGTTGATGACGGCGCCGGGAATGAGGGCGCGCGTGTTGCAGACGAGGACATCGATCGGATCGCCGTCGGCCGACAGCGTGTGCGGGACGAAGCCGTAGTTTCCCGGATAGCGCATGGGCGTATAGAGGAAGCGGTCGACGACGAGCGTGCCGGAGGCCTTGTCCATCTCGTACTTGATGGGCTCTCCGCCGACCGGGACCTCGATGATGACGTTGATATCGCGCGGCGGATCCTTGCCGACCGCGATCGCATCAAGGCGCATGCCTTTCCCTCCTGCTCTTCGGCCGGCACTCGCCGGGCGCGTCCGGCGCCGATGATAGGTGCGCGAGACGCCGCAACCAAGCCGGTCGTCAGTCGAAGAGAGACACCCGTGTCCGCAGTCGTGGCGCGCGCGGTCGCCTCGCGGGAATGACCCCGAGTGGATAAGGGAGAAGGGGCTGCGGGGCGGGACGTTGCCGCGCGCCTATGGGTAATGGAGCGGCCCGTGCCGCCCAGCGCAGGATTTTTTGGCCTGAGATTGGGCTTGGTATTTTTATGCGCCGCATATGCGTGGCCCAAAAAAGCGATATGGAATTTTTATGCCCAGCGGCTCCACCTTCGCTCCCATGCGCGGGACCATCGTTCACAATCGACTGGTCGAATGCTCGATGCTACGCCATGCGCGCCCCATCGGGCCCCCTATGGGGTTCTACGCCGGTCAAGAAATCCCAGCATCTGTCGCCGACGAGTTCGGACGCGGCTTCGTCTATGCGGGCGTTGCTCCGCGCAAGCCGAACGGAACGTTCGATGTGGATGCGCTCGCAACCGGCGAGTTCATCGTCCCGCCCGGGCTGATCTATCGCTGGGTACGCGGGAAAGGATGACGGTGGACGGCGCCGCCTAGATCCCGAGCTACGTTCTCAAAATCTCATTAACCGCCTTCGGAAGACCGGCCGAGTTTCTTCCATCGCCTTCGCTGGAAGTGCGTTCCTGAGTGGCAGAAAAACTACAGACTTTCGAGTTTAGTGAGCTATGCTTAAGGCCATTCTTCTAGACGACCTTTATAAGAGTATTGCGTGTCGACTATTGCACATACTGGCGTTTGCGTGCTTGCCTGCATGGCATTTATGATGGGTGGTTGCTCCATTCATCCTATGCCTCAGGAC
>DATIZL010000093.1:0-9867 GCA_035517115.1 Hyphomicrobium sp. | reverse complement strand
GCAGCCTCCGCGTCCGCGCCCGTCGCGTAGAAGCGAACGTTCTCGCGCAAGGGGTGCCGCGCCGGGCAGGAGGGGCGGCAATAGATGCCGGTCGTTGCCACCGCGGTGAAGAACTTGCCGTCGAAGGCTGCATCGCGCGCTGAGACCGCCGCCCAGCAAACATCGTCGCTGTAGCGGGCGCTGGCCGTGGCGAGAGGCTTGCGGTGCGGCATAGAGTGCGCGCGGGGCGTCGGCGAGGGTCTTGCTCGTTCCATGCTCGCAACATAAGGGCAGCAGGGCCGCGTTACACTCCGGTCCTTGCTTTCAAATTTTGACCTTCCTGGTCCTACGTCCGCTTCTCGGCCACGGCCTTTAACTGTGCAAGGCCCTGGTCGAGTTGATCGCCGATCATCTTCTTGCCGTTGAGGATGAGGCACATGGCCTTGGCGATGAAGTTCTGGTGCCCGCTCATGGTCCAGGTGACGGCGGTGCCGTCGCCGGCTGGCTTGAAACTGAATGTAGAGGCATTGGTGCCCTCGAAGGGCTTGGTGAAATCGACCTTGATGCCGACGAGCTCGGGCGCCCGGCTCTCGACGATCATCATGCGCCCCTCGCCGACTTGGTCGTTGCCCGACCAGGTGAACGCGGCGCCCTTGCCGGCCGGCGCACCCTCGTAGCCCACCTTGGCGTTGGGATCGAGCTTGGCCCAGGGCGACCACGCCTGCCATTTGTGCAGGTCGTCGACGTGCGCGAACACTGCGGTTGGTGGTGCGGCGATGGTCGTTGTGCGCTCGACCTGGAACTCCGAGGGCTGCAGTGCGACGAATGCCACAAAGCCCGCGACGAGAAGCACCAGGGCGATGAGAATCTTTTTCAGCATGGGCGCCTCCTCCTGGAGCTACCGGCTCGTTGCGCGAAACGCACCACAGCATTCCGGCAGGACGGAGGCTCGTTCGAGAGCGGGGGGTTTAGCGTCGGCGAGCGTCCCAGCGGTCCCAGCGGAGTTGCTCGGACGGCGTGCACCACGGGTTGCCGTAGTAGCCCCAACGGCCGTTGAGCCGCGTGCAGTCTTTCACAGGAGCCTCGGCATAATAGCGCCGCACGTTGCCGGCCTCCGCCACGCTGCACGCGATTAGCGCTGTGAGAAGAGGGAGGAAGAAAGCAAATTTGGCTGGCATGACAGGATGTCTCTGCTTCGGCCTGCGGGATCACGTTGGCAGATATAGGAATGCCCAACCGTTCTGTCACGGCGCCACGGCGTGACCCAGCTGGGAAGCGACGGCAGCGCCCGCGTTTACACGGAAACAGGCGCCAATGCCCGCCCACCGTCACTTCCCGGGCAACTTGAGCAGAGGCAAGGTCCGAAGCGAATGATGCGGATCAATCTTCGGAGCGGTGCCGGCTTGCGGTTACCTTGGGCGGATCTGGCCCGAGCCGCGCACCACGTACTTGAAGCTCGTAAGCTGCTCGACGCCCACGGGCCCGCGCGCGTGCAGCTTGCCGGTGGCAATGCCAATCTCGGCGCCGAAGCCGAACTCGCCGCCATCGGCGAACTGCGTAGAGGCATTGTGCAGCACAATCGCCGAATCGACCGCTTTCAGGAAGCGCTCGGCGGTCACGGCGTTGGCGGTGATGATGGCATCGGTGTGCTGCGTGCCGTATTTGGCGATGTGCGCGATCGCCTCCTCCACGCCGGCGACCGTCTTCACCGCGATGATGGCGTCGAGGTACTCGGTCGCCCAATCGGCCTCCGTCGCCGCCTTGACGCGCGCATCCGTCTTTTGCGCGGCCTCGTCCCCGCGCACCTCGCAGCCGGCGTCTAACAGCGCCTTCACGAGCGCCGGCAGCACAGTGGCGGGCGCCCGCCGATCGACGAGTAGCGTCTCGGTAGCGCCGCATACGCCGGGGCGCCGCATCTTGGCGTTGAGCGTGACCTTGACCGCCATGTCGAGGTCGGCATCGCGATCGACGTAGGTGTGACACACGCCTTCCAGGTGCGCGAATACGGGCACGCGCGCCTCTTTCTGCACGCGCTCGACCAGGCTCTTGCCGCCGCGCGGCACGATGACGTCGATCGACCCGCCCAAGCCGGCGAGCATGTGCCCGACGGCCTCGCGGTCAGTCGTCGGCACGAGCTGAACTGCAGATTCCGGCAAGCCTGATGCCTTGAGCCCGGTGGCTAGGCAGGCGTGGATCGCCATGGAAGAGTGATGGCTCTCCGAGCCGCCGCGCAGGATGGCGGCGTTACCAGCCTTCAACGCCAGCGCGCCGGCGTCCGCCGTCACGTTGGGGCGGCTCTCGTAGATGATGCCGATGACCCCGAGGGGCACGCGCACGCGCTCGAAGTCGAGGCCGTTGGGGCGTCTCCAATGCGCGAGCACGGTCCCGACCGGATCGGGCAGCTCGGCGATCTCGTCGAGCCCCTTCGCCATGGCCGCAACGCGCGCCTCATCGAGCATGAGCCGGTCGATGAATGCCGCCGGCTTCGCGGCCGCGCGCGCGGCGGCGAGGTCCTTGGCGTTGGCGGCAAGAATGTCCGCCGTCGCTTTGCGCAGCGCTTCGGCGCCAGCGCGTAGCGCGGCGTTCTTCGCATCCGTCGACGCGAGCGCCAGCTCGCGCGCGGCGGCGCGCGCACTCTTCCCCATCGCGGCCATCAAGTCCGCGGTAGGTGCCTTCTTCTCGATGCGCTCGGGTTTGTTCACGGCCGTGACTTAAGTCCTGTTGAGCGCCATGTCGTCGCGGTGGATGAGCTCATCGCAGCGGGAGACGCCGAGGATTGCGGCGATCTCGCTGCTCTTCTTGCCGATGATACGCTCTGCGTCGGCCTTCGCATAGGAGATGAGGCCGCGCCCCAGCTCGCGCCCATCGGCAGAGCGGATGATCACCGCGTCGCCGCGGTCGAACGAGCCCTCAACGCGTGCAACGCCAGCGGGCAGCAGGCTCTTGCCGGCCGCCAGCGCCTTCTCGGCGCCAGCGTCGACGAAGACGTGGCCTTTGGGCTCGAGCTGCCCCGCGATCCAGCGCTTCTTGGCGGTGAGCGGGTCGGAAGGCGCGAGGAACCAGGTGCAGGGTGCGCCGTCGGCAATGGCCTGCAGCGGGTTCTCGACCTTGCCGCTCGAGATCACCATGTGCGTGCCGGCGCCCATGGCGACCTTCGCCGCCTCGATCTTGGTCCTCATGCCGCCCTTCGACAGCTCCGTCCCGGCATCCCCCGCCATGGCCTCGATCTCGGGCGTGATCGCCGTGACGACGTCGAGCCGCTTTCCGGCCTGCTTGCCGCCGGGCGGCGCGGTGTAGAGGCCGTCGACATCCGACAGCAGCACGAGACAGTCGGCGGAGACCATGGAGGCGACGCGCGCCGACAGGCGGTCGTTGTCGCCGTAGCGGATCTCCGTGGTGGCAACCGTGTCGTTCTCGTTGACGACGGGAATGGCCTTGAGCGCCAGCAGCGTCTCGATGGTGTGGCGCGCGTTGAGGTAGCGGCGGCGCTGCTCGGTGTCGCCGAGCGTGACGAGAATCTGCGCGGCGACGAGCCCGCGCGCGCGTGCGAGCTCCTGGTAGGCGTGTGCAAGCCCGATCTGCCCCACCGCGGCGGCGGCCTGGCTCTGCTCGAGCTCGAGCGCGCCCTTCGGCAGCTTCAGGGCATGGCGGCCAAGCGCGATGGCGCCCGAGGACACGAGCACGATCTCCTTACCTTGTGCGGCGAGGGCTGCGACGTCGTCGATGAGAGAGGCAAGCCACGCGGCTTTCAGCGTGCCGGTCGTGCGGTCGGCGAGCAGCGCCGAGCCGATCTTGACGACGATGCGCTTCGCCTTCCCCCATTCGGGGCGGACGGCGGGGGCCGTGGTGGCTGATTTGACCTGTGTGCTCATTGTACGTGCGGCTGATTTGGCCTTTGGCTCAGCCTGATAGCCCAGCTTGCCGAAAAGAGGTAGCCCCGGCGCCGATCGCCGCGGGTGGTCGCCGGCGGCTCAGGCGTTGGCGGCCCGGCGCACATCGAGCCCGAGCAGCGTCAGGCTGATGCCCTGCAAGAGCAGCACCGAGCCGACGATGGTGCCGAGCGTCCAGCCGGCGGAGGAGGGCAGATCGAACAGCACGAGCAAGCCGGCGACGATCGAGACCACCGCCGACAGGATGAGCCATTTGCGCCCGCTCCACTCGGGCACGCCGCCGCTGACGAGCAGCGACGTGATGCCCTGGGCGACCAGTGTCGCCGCCACGATCATGGTGAGCGAGATGAGTCCGAAGGTCGGATCGACGAAAATCAGCAGGCCGCCGATGATGAAGGCGATGCCTCCCAGCATCTGCCAGGAGCGCGCGCTCCAGCCCTCGGTCTTGAACCCGTGCGCAAGCTGGAGGATGCCGGCGACGACGAGGGCAGCGGCGATCCAGACCTCGGTCGTGAGCGTCGCGGTGATGACGCCGAGCGGCGTGGTCAGGATGAGGCCGCCAAAGAGGATGAGCACGATTCCAAGCGCAAGGAGCCAGCCCCAGCTCTGGTGTAATCTGCCGCGCAGGTCCATCGTCGCAGCCATGGCGATCTCCTGTTGTCCGGCGCTCGGGGGCGCAGGCCATTCCACCTGCCGGGTAGCACAAAAGGTGCCTATTTTTTCCTAATTGGCGCCCGGCTCAGCACCGCGCGGGCAGCGGCCGCCCCTGCCAAGATCGCTCCGGTGTAGCCGCCGCTGCCTGCGTAGGAGGAGGCGAGGTAAAGTCCATCGATCGGCGTCTTGGGCGAGCGCCCGGGACCCTTCCAGATCGGTCCCGCCGGCGGCAGCGGGGCGAAACCATAGACGGCGCCCTCGGGGGCGTTGAGGTAGGAGCTCATGGTGCTCGCGGTGCTGAACACCGAGGCAACCACGTGCTCGGCAAAGCCTGGAAACACGCGGTCGATTGCGGCGGCGATTGCCTCGCGCCACAACCCGCGCTTTGCCTCGTAGGCTACAGGATCGAGGCCCGACCAATTGCTGGTGCGGTCGGCGCCCACGACCGACACCGGGTAAGGCGCTCCGTTCAACCCGCTGTCGATCGCCGAGTAGTTGACGACGGCGATGGGCGGCATGGCCTCCCCCGGCGCCCCGCCGAGGATGGAAGCGGAGCGGCGATAGTCGGCGAGCGCAGTCATCCATTCTGGCAGCAGGAAGGTCGAGTAGGAGGAAAGGCCGAGCTCGGAGGGCGGCACCGACAGCCCGAACGTTGCCGAGAACAGCGAGATCGACAGCGGGCGATCGACATAAGGCGCAAAGAAGCGGGGGCGCGCCGCGGCAGGCAGCATGTGCGCAAGGTGCACCGGCGCGGCGTTGCCGACGACGACCGCGGCACGTACCTCCACTCGTCCACCGTCCTTGCCCTCGTGCACGACGCCGGCCGGGCGGCCTGCCTCATCGAGGAGGATTCCCGTCACCGACCGGCGCAGGAGCAACTCGCCGCCGGCAGCTTTCAGCGCGCGCGCCAGCGCGTTGCTCAAGCGTTGCGAGCCGCCTTGAATATAACGGGAGCCCGATGCGAGATAGCCGCCTTGCGCCACGGCGAAGAGCACCCACCACAACGCGGCGGGGTCGTCGTGCCAATAGAGCATGTTGGCGGCGAGCGCGCACTTCGCCGCCTCGTTGTCGCCGAAGGCCCGGTTGAGACGCGCCGCGAGCGACAGGCGCCAGCCCGTCAGCAGAGGTCCGAGCTTCAGCAGTGCACCTAGGCCGTGTAAGGGGCGATCGAACGCCGCGCGGCCTCTGCTCAAGGTGCCGAGCGCGGTAGCGATCGCCTCCATCTCGTGCAGTAGTGGGCCGATACCCGCACGCTCGGCCGGGAAACGGTCGAGCAGGGCGTCGCGCGCCGCCCCGACCCCTTCCGGCAACACGAACGGGACGCCTACAGGGCCGCCGCGCACCTCGTAGACAGTGCTGGTCGGCACCCAGTTGACCTTGTCGAGCACGCCGATCCCGGCAAGCACGTGGTGCTTGGGATCGAGCGGGTCCTGCGGATCGCTCGTCTCGTGCAGCGATGCCTCGACGACGAGATCGCCGGCTTTGTAGGTCGAGGCCGCGCCGCCGACCCCATGGTTGCGCTCGATGAGCAGCGTCTTGCGCCCCGCTTGGGCGAGGAGCGCGGCCGCGGTAAGTCCGCCCAGGCCCGCGCCTATGACGATGATGTCGTAGCGATCGCTCATGGCTCCGTCCCCGGCGCGAAGCTTAGGATGCGTGTGGGCGCTCTGATAGCCCAACCGCATCCTCTCACGCTAGAGAGAGCATTGCGTGCGAATGAACGCTCAGCCGGCGGCGGCGATCGGCCGGTGCGCTGCGAGGAACAGCGTGAATTGCCCGGCGGTGAGCGGGCGCGAGAAGAGGTATCCCTGAATCTGGTGGCAGCCAAGATCGCGCAGCACGCGGAACTGCTCATCAGACTCCACCCCCTCGCCCGTGATGGTCATACGCAAGCCAAGTCCGAGCTTCACGATCGAGGCGAGGATGACAGAGCTGTCGTCAGGCGTGCCGATGCTCTTGATGAAGCCGCGGTCGATCTTCAACTTGTCGAACCCGAACTTGTGCAGATACTGCAGGCTCGAGTAGCCAGCGCCGAAATCGTCGAGCGCGACCCTGACGCCGAGGTTGCGCAGGCCGTGGATTTGACCCTGGGCGCGCTTCTCATCCGCAAGTAGCACGCTCTCGGTGATCTCAATCTCGAGCCGATGCGCCGGGAACCCGCTTCTTTGCAGCTCCTCGCCGACGACCTCAACGATGTCGCCATGGTGGATCTGCGCGGCGGAGACGTTGACCGCAATATCAATGCCGGGCCAGTCCATGGCGTCGGCGAGCGCGCGGCGCAGGATCTGTTTCCCGAGCTCGGGGATGAGCCCTGTCTCCTCCGCGAGCGGGATGAAGAGGTCGGGCGAGATGGGGCCCAGCAACGGATCGCTCCAGCGTGCCAAGGCCTCGGCCGCGACGACGCGCGTTCCGGTGGGGTCCATGATGGGCTGGTAGAGGGTGGAAATGTCGCCGGCGGCGACCGCCTTGCGCAGAGCATTCTCGAGAACGCGGCGGCGGAAGAGCTCGAGGTCCATCTCGGGCGCGAAAGCCACGGCCTCCCCGCCGCCGTCCTCCTTGGCCTTGGCGACGGCAAGCTCGACGCGGCGGACGAGGTCGTCGGTGCGGTCCCCATCGGCAGGGGCGAGCGCGTAGCCCACCGATGCGGTGATCATTACGCGCGTTCCCCCGTCGACATCGATAGGCTCGGCAAGCCGCATGACGATGCGGTCGGCAAGCTCCGTGAGCCCGTCGCGGCCGAGGCCCGCCACCAGCAGCATGAACTCATCGTTGCCCGGCCGCGCCACGAGCGATTGCGGTCCCAGCAGCTCCTTGAGACGCTTGCTGACCGCAAGCAGGACCGCGTCGCCGCAGGCGTGCCCGAACCCGTCGTTGATCTCCTTGAAGCGGTCGAGGTCGACGCTCAGGACCCCAAGAGTCGAGGCCTCCCCCTTGGCCTTCGCGATAAGGCTGGGCAACCTTTCGCTCAAGCCGACGCGGTTCATAAGGCCGGTCAACGCATCGGTCTTGGCGGCATGCTGGGCCTCGGCCTCGCTTTCGACGAGCTGGCGCGCCTGCTGGCGTCCCCACCGCATGAGCAACGCGGCAAGAGCCGCAAGCAGCAGCAGCGATATGGTTAGGCCGACCGCCACATGACGCACGAACTGCCAGCCGGGCTGCGCGTTGCGCCAGGCAAGCGTCCCAACGCTTGCACCATCGAGCGCGGTGAGCTTGAAGCTCGAGTACCCGGGCGGCACTTTACCCGTGTTGCCCGTGATCCAATGCAAGTCGCCGAATGTGAACCCGGCACCCAGCCTCTTCGTCAGTTGCGCGTCGAGGTTCTCCACCGCCACCAGCAGGTAGGGCTTGGCGTCGAGGGCATCTGGCGTCGGGCGATCGGGGACGATGGTCGAGACGACCACGGTGGCGGGAGCATTGAGGACGTTGCGGACGTCGGCGACAGCGAGGTGGTGCACGCTTTGGCCATCGCTGAGAGCAAGGTCCGTGTTGACGACATCGTATCCGGGTGCGCTGCCGGGCTTGCGCACAGCGCCGACGAGATCCTTGATCTTCGGGGCAATCGCTGCGTACGCCGCCGGCGAGGTGTCGTGCCCATGGACGAAAGCGTAGACCGGCGCGTCGTCGATTGAGAGCACGTAGATATTGTCATAGTCGAGCAGCTTGCTCAGGAAGACGCCGTAGAACGCGTGCATCCAGGACTGATCGTGGGCGCGCGTCTTCTCGAAGGCTTCCGTCCACACCGTCTGCACGCGAAGCTCGCGCGCGAGCGCTTGCCCGTGCTGGGCGAGCGCACGACCAATCGTCTCTCGCTGACGCGCGAGTGCGATATCGTTCGTCTCGCGGCCGCCAATGACAAGGGACGCGAGCACCACGAAAAACGCTGCCGCAGCCAGCATCGCGATCGGCGCGGTGGCGAACGCCGTTGTTTTGTCTTGCGATCGTCTTTCCACAGCCGTCCCGGCGGACCGCGGCCATCCGCGATCCTGTTGATCCGCTTCATGATGTGTTCGTGGCGAGAACACCCAGATAAAGACACGCGCAATTTTGCGGGCGCAGTAAGCATCTCATTAACGGAGCGAGGAATTTGCCTCTGAACGGCACAGCGCCGCCTTCCCGGCAACGGCGGCGGCTCTTGGAGACGAATTTAGGGACGCCAAGGGGCATCCTTCTCGCGCAGACCGGAGTCGTGCCCCTTGGCGGCGCGGCCGATCTCACGAGCAATGGCAAAGAGCGCTTCCTTCACTCCTTGCCCCGATACGGCCGAGAGCTGGAGTGGAGTTTTCCGCGCGGCTTTCTTCAACGCGGCGGCGCGTTGAGCGAGCGTGTCGGCATCGAGCGCGTCGCACTTCGACAACGCAAGGATCTCCTTCTTGCGTTCAAGCCCGGCGCCGTAGGCCTTGAGCTCGCGCCGAACGGTGCGATAGGCACCCGCCACGTCTTCCTCGGTCGCGTCAACGAGGTGGAGCAGCACCTTTGTGCGCTCCACGTGGCCGAGAAAACGGATGCCGATCCCCGCGCCCTCGCTCGCGCCTTCGATGAGGCCCGGAATGTCGGCGAGCACGAACTCGGTGTCGCCTGCGCGTACCACGCCGAGGTTGGGATGCAGCGTGGTGAAGGGATAGGCGGCGATTTTCGGCTTCGCTGCGCTTACGGCGGCAAGAAAGGTCGACTTGCCGGCATTCGGCAGCCCGACGATGCCTGCATCCGCGATCAGCTTAAGCCGCAACCAGATGGTGAGCTCCTCGCCCGGCTGGCCGGGGTTGGCGTGGCGGGGCGCCTGGTTGGTCGCGGACTTGAAGTGCGCGTTCCCGAAGCCGCCGTTGCCGCCTTTGGCGATGAGGGCACGCTCGCCCGGCCGCTTGAGGTCGGCGAGCAGCGTCTCCTGGTCCTCGGCGAAAACCTGCGTGCCGGGCGGCACCTTGATGATGCAGTCGGCGCCGTTGGCGCCCGCGCGGTTCTTGCCCGCGCCGTTGCCGCCCTTCTTGGCCTTGAAGTGCTGCTGGTAGCGGTAGTCGATCAGCGTGTTGAGATTGGAGACGCACTCCACCCACACGTCGCCGCCTTTACCGCCGTCGCCGCCGTCGGGGCCGCCGAACTCGATGAACTTCTCACGGCGAAAGCTGATGCAGCCGTCGCCCCCGGCACCCGAGGCGATGTAGATCTTGGCTTGGTCGAGGAACTTCATGGCGTGCGGCTCCGCCAAGCGGCGAACAGCGGCCGCCGCCGCGCGTAGCGGACGGTGTCGACTTCGGTCTTGCGTGCCTCGCACCACTGCCGCCCATTCCCGATGCGGCGGAAGCCGAGCTTGGCGATGACGCGGCCGGAGGCGGGATTGTCGACGAAGTGG
>DATIZL010000092.1:0-17685 GCA_035517115.1 Hyphomicrobium sp. | reverse complement strand
CGACGCGAGCTGGCTCCGACCCAGGCCGGCTTCAGCAGTCCGACCACGAGGTAGAGGACGATCAGGACGAAGATCGCCTGGAACGTCCAGGACGAGTAGTCCAGCAGTGCATTCGACATGGGTCAGCTCGCGTTGAGAAGCGGGAGCCCGATCTTGCCGGGCGAGGCTTAACACCGGGGAAATTCGCGCTCCGGCGTTCGATCGATCGAGAACGCTAACGGCGCGCCTCGGCGAGCGCGGGCGGCAGCGCCGCGGCGAAGACCGCCAAATCGTCGTCGCGCCCGCAGCTCACTCTGATGCAGCGATTGAGCGGCGCGACGCTCGGCATGCGCACGAACACATCGCGCGCAAGGAGCCCGTCGAGAACCCGCTTGGCGAAGACGCCGTCGCCGCCGCAATCGATGGTCACGAAGTTGGCGCCCGAGGGGAGCGGCGCCAGGCCGTTGTCGATGCCGATCTTGCCGATCCGCTCCCGCGCGCGGGTGATCTGGCGCACGGCCTCCGCGAGATAGGCCTGGTCCTCGATGGCGGCCAGCGCCCCGATCTGGCCTACGCGGTTGATGCCGTAGTGGTTGCGGATCTTCTCGAACTGGCGGATCAGCGCCGCATCGCCCAACGCGTAGCCGATGCGTGCGCCGGCGAGCCCGTAGGCCTTGGAGAAGGTGCGCAGGCGCAGCACCTGCGCATTGGTCACGTCGATCGGCAGCACGTGCTCGGGCGGGGCGGTATCGCAATAGGCTTCGTCGAGGCACAGCAGCAGGCCCTCGGGGAGCAGGCCGATGAGCCGCTTGAGCTCGGCCGCCGGCGCCACCGAGCCCATGGGATTGTCGGGCGTCGCGATATAGAGGATGCGCGCGTCCTCGCGCTGCGCGGCGGAGAGCAGCGCCTCGAGGTCCTGGCGGTCGTTGCGGTAGGGCACGCGCACGAGGCGGCCGCCGCCAGCGGCGACGTGGAAGTTGAACGTCGGGTAGGTGCCGTCCGAGGTCACGATGGCCGAGCCCGGTTCGGCCGCGAGCTTTACGGTCAAGCCCAAGAGGCCGTCGATGCCCTCACCGATCACGACGTTCTCTATGCCCACGCCGTGCAAGCGCGCGATCGCCGAGCGCAGCTCGTAGCTCTCGGGATCCGAGTACATCCAGTTTTGAGCGGCCGCCGCCTGCATGGCGGCGATGGCCTTGGGCGAAGGCCCGAACACGCTCTCGTTTGCGCCGAGCCGCGCGGCGAAGGGGCGTCCGCGTGCGCGCTCCTGCGCCTCAGGACCGACGAAGGGCACGATCGCGGGCAGGAACTCGACGAGCGGGTTGAGGCGCGGACGCGGCATCAGTCAGACGATGTTCCTACAAGAGCCCGAGGTCGGCGAGGTCGCGCCGCATCTTCGGCGGCAGCCCGGCGAGCTTCTTGTCGCTGCGGCCAAGATCGGGCGGCGCGTCGGCGGGATCGAAATAACGCCAGCCCTGGAAGGCGCGGCGCGACAGCGGCCGCACCGGGACGAGCCTCTCGTCGAGCAGGATCAGGCAGCAGGGCGAGCCATCAGCCTTGTGGCCTTCGTCGAAGCCGAGGATGCGCTGGCGCACCTGGATGACGCCCTTGATGACCCAGTAGAGCGAGCCGCCCTTCAAGAGCTCGGCCTGCCGCTTCGGCGTCTGGAAGGTCGTATGGAAGAGGCGCGGCTTCTCACCCGCCTTCTTCTGCTCCGCGAGCCGCTCGCGCTGCCATTGAGCGAGATCCTCGATCGAGGCGGCACCGACGCACAGCTTGATCAGATGAAGCGTCATGGCCCTGCTCCTCGAGAATGACGGTCACGCCAGCTTCGATCATCGGGCCGTGGCGGCGCGAGCGCAATCGGGAGCGCATCCACAGCGAATTGACGCGCTCACTTGGCCTGGCAGGTGCCCGCGTACTGGGCGAACACCGGCTGCCCGATGAGGCCGAAATGACGTGAGTGGACCGCGGGATAGGTCCCCGTCGCCGGATCCTTGTCGTAGACGGTCGTCAAGTTGAGGAAGCCCTCGTTCATGACCTCCAGAAAATGGTTGGCGTTGATGGCGCGCACGATCTTGAGCGTGCCGGGCTTGTCGTGGCCGTCGGTGATGAGGTGGGCCGACTGCCCCTCAAGATCGATGTCCGTGATCTCGAAGGTCAAGGGCGCCGGCGCTTCGGTCTTGAACGAGCCATTGTCGTAGCTCCACGAGGTCCCCGTCGCAAAGACACAGACGAAGTGCTTGGGCTCATCCTGCGCATACGCCGGTCCAAAATAGGCCAACATTGCCACCACGCAGCCCACGCAGGACGCAGACGCAATCCGCATCGCTTAACTCCTTCGTCTCGATCACCCCGATGGCGCATTGAACCGTGGGCACCCCCGCGGCGCAACGGCGCGCCGACGCCCGCCAGCCGCGGTCAAGCGTCGCAAAATGCCTTCAATAAGCCCCGATTGGGGTCTCGTTAGCCCCTATGCGGAAGGGTGCCATGGTCCGGCTGGACGCGATAGGTCTCATGTTGATGACCGCACTTGGATGCGGGTGCGCCGGCTCGCCTGCCGAAGCGCCGCCCACGCTCGTGGCGGACGACGCTCCCGTGCCAAAGCCTCCGCTCACCAACGACGCGGCGGCCTTCTCCGCCTACCAGCTCTCCGATGACGAGAAGAAGTTGGACTGCAAGAAGCTCACCGGCAAAATGCAGGTGCGCATCCTGCAGATGCGCGGCTACGACACGCGCAGCAAGGCCTCCAGCATGGCGCGCACCACGCAGGCGATGGCGACGCCCATCTTCGGGGGCACCAAAGAGGGCCTGGACCCCGACGGCCAATACCGCAAGGACCGCGCGATGCTCGAGGCCTACAATCGCCAGCTCGCCGACAAGAAATGCAAGACCTTCGACATCGACGCCGAGCTCAATAAGACCGACGGCAGCACGCCCGAGCCAATCCCCGCCAAGAAGCAATAGCGCAACGCGCGCGTTATGAGCGCGACTGCATTCTGGTGTAATGGTCGGCGACCGTTGCGCCTGGAGTGAGTCGATGCCGCAATCTGCCCCCGATAGTGCCGATCGCCCGACGACCATCCCGTGGCCGCCGATCCTGCTTGTCGCTGTCATCGCCGCCGCGGTCGTGCTCGGGCGCGTCGCGCCGCTGACCTGGCCGGGGCTCGATGACTCCGCGGCCCACTATATCGGCCTCGGGCTCGGCGCCTTGGGAATCGTGCTGCTCGCTTTCTCGATCCTGGCCATGCGCGCGGCTGGAACCACGTTGCGCCCGCACGGGGGCGCGACCGCCCTGGTTACGACCGGGCCCTATAAGCGCTTCCGCAACCCGATCTATCTCGCCGATTGCCTCATCCTGTTCGGCATCGCGGAGATAACGAAGAACGTCTGGTTCGTGATCGGCGCCTTCGTGTTCGGACTTCTCGTCACCTGGCTTTCGATCCTGCCCGAGGAACGCTATCTCGAACGCCGCTTCGGCCGTGCCTATCTCGACTACAAGGCGATATCGCGCCGCTGGATCTAGAGAGCAGGAATGGCCATCGACTACGGCGAGAAGGAGCGCGCGTTCATCGACGGCCTCAAGGAGAACACTGGCCGCGATCTTGCCGCGTGGATGGCGGCGATCTCGGCTGAGCACCTGCCCCACCGCAACGACATCATCGACTGGCTGCGCCGGCAGGGCTTCATGTTCTCCAAGGCCTCGTGGCTGGAGCGCATCCACCACAACGGCGGCAAGCCGATCTACACGGATGCCGGCAGGGCGAACCCGCGCGCGAGCGTGCGGCGGCGGGAGAAACGCACGCTGCCGGCAGCTCTGTCGGCTGCATCGGCCCCAGCGCCTGCCCCTCCAGCAACGGCTGCCCCCACCCCTCTTGCGCGCGAACTCGACGACCTGCTCGCCAAGGCCAAGGCCTACCGTCCACTCGCGCAGTATCTGATCGCCCAAATCAAGGCGGTGCGCCCGGGCGCTAGCTTTGCGCCGCGCTCGGCCTTCATTGCCATCGCCGACCCTGCTGAGTTTGCCCGTCTCGGCATCGGCGCCAAGGAGCTGCGCCTGCACTTGGCGCTCGGCAATCACCCGACCGGCGAAGCTTTGAAAAAAGGCGTCCCCGGCGGCGGCCTTGGCAAGGACGAGGTGCTTTCCCACATGCTGGTGCTGACGGATGCGCGCCAGATCGACGGCCATCTGCTCGACCTCGTTCAGCGCGCCGCTGCCCACGTCAACGGCTGACGGCAAACATCGAATAGCCGGAATTCTGGGGCTCCGTTCGCGCGAAAGTGGAGGTCTCAATGGCTGCCGGTGTTCGTGGGCCGATCCTCATCCTCGCCGTTGCCGCATTCGCCCCGTCGCTCGCGCTTGCGCAAGCCGCACAGCGCGACGGGATTGCCGAGCTGATCGCGAAGTCGCCGGCGACCAAAGTTGCCGAGACCACACCTGGTGCGCCTCCTGCGCCCGCCGGCACGACACCGCCCGCTGCCGCGCCGAACGCTGCCGCTCCGCAGATGGGACCGCCCGCGCCCCCGAAAGATCCGCGCGAGGGCGAGCAAGCCTACGAGCAGGCGCGCCAGCTCATGCTCGCGATCGACTCGATTCTGCAGGACACCGCGCAGCAGCGTGCCGAAGCGCAGAAGCTCCCCGGCCGCGACGAGTTCATCCTGACGCCGCTCTGGACGGAGACGCGCGAGGACCGCGAGAAGCGCATCCGCGCGCTACTCGACTCCGCGCTCGCCATCGTGACGGACGTGCCCATCGTCGACATGCAGAAGAAGGTTGAGGGCTTGCGGCACAACATCCGCGACCTCGAGGCGCAGATCGCCGCCTACAAAGAAAAGCAGATCACGGCGCCCAAGGACGCCATGCTGCCCGGCGTGCTGACCGACACCGTCGACAGCCTCAACGGCAACATTGCGGATGCCGAGAAGCGCATCACCCAGAACAAGGACGAGATCGCCAAGACCAAGACGGAGATCGTGACGGCGCTCGCCAAGTCCGGCGTGGAGCTGGCCCCCGACCAGGTCGATCTGTTGCTCGACAGCGTGCTCTCGGGCGACCTTGTGCGGCTCGTTGCCGTGTTCAACGCGGCGAAAACCATCGACAACCAGCTCGGCAAGCTCTTGAGCGCGGCCGGCGACAACATGAACGCCTCGCGCAAGTACTTCGCCATGCACGCAGCGCTGTTCGCCATGCTCGTACACGCGCAGGATTCGACCATCGAGAAGATCGACACCAGCTACATGCCGAAGCTCGATGCCATCCTCAAAGATATCGACGCGGCGCAGGCAAAGACGGCGAAGCTCATGCAGGCCGAGAACCGTCCCGACCAGAAGCGGGCGCTGGAGGCCAACCGCGACGCGCAGAAGGTGGCCGAGGACGCCGCCAAGGCCTACCGCCGCTACCTGCAGCAGCAGCGCGAGCAGATCGCCAAGGCGCGCACGCGGGCAACGCACGATCTGCGCATCGCCGACAACACCTACGAGACGGTAGAGGCGAGCTTCCAGTTGAAGAACCTGATGCGCGACAGCGCCGCCTCCTTCGAGGCGATCCAGAAGCTCGAGGCGCCGACCTTCGACCAGATCTTCAAGAACGAGGAGCTGCGCCAGGAGTTCGAGAACCTAACCCGGCGCCTCGACCAGCCCTCCAGTTGATCGAAGAATAGTTAGGGCTGGTCGATTCGTAGTTCAATGCAGGGACACCGTTGCTCGAATGGACAATAGGAGAGCAGCAGAAACGCTCGCGTAATAAGTGACGTTGCGGGGAATACATAGTTAGATAGGCGCGCTCGCGCCCAAGCTGCCTCGAGCCCAGGCTCATCGGTGTTGATGACGAGGACATACTCTGTGTAGGGTCCACCCTTGATTGTGGTGGCTCCCATCCTTTCTTTGGATCAAACTATTGAGGCGAGGGACTAGTTCGTCACCCCAGTCCTTCCAGTCGTAGCACTCTCCAGCTCGAGCCTTTGCAGCTGACACACCATCTACAAGCTCCGTCACTTCGATTGCGATTCTTTGGCCTGTGCGATTTTCGGCTTCGCAATCCGGAGGATCCTCGCCCTGATCACGATGGCGGACGTTTGAAAAGAATGATTGGCCGAATTCTTCGAGTGCTTCCGCCAGTCCTTGAACCACTCCTAATTCGGCAATAGATGGCACCGCCTCCTGAGCCCAATACCCAGCGTGTGTGCGATGCCCTTCTGCGAGTCGGAGCAAAGCCTGATGCCAGTCGTTGTCAGCGTCTTCGTCTGATGCGGGCATGAGAGTTATTAACAATGCCTAGCCGGATACAATTATGTCCTCGAGGTCTTATTCACCGTCGATATTGGACGAACGGGCTCAAAGTCGCGAGTCCGTCGTAGAGCCGCCGCGCGGTGGCGTTGTCGCCCATCGTCGCTCAGTAGGTGCGCGTGGCGCCACGCTTGTCGGCCTCGGCATAGACAGCCTCGATGAGCGCGCGGCCGACGCCCTTCCCGCGGGCGGCCGGAGCGACGAACAAGTCCTCCAGGTAGCAATAGTAGGTCGCCGACCAGGTCGAGCGGTGGAACCGGGCGTGCGCGAGGCCGAGGAGCCTGCCGCTGTCGTCCACGGCAACGAGTGCCAGAAAGCCGTCCTCTTGCGCGAGGAGCCGCTGCCAGGCGAGCGCAATGACGTCGTCTGCAACCTGTGCCTCGTAGAAGCGGATATAGGCCCGGAACAGCTCCTCCCACGCATCGTGGTCGGCGTCTTCGAGCGGACGGATGACAATGCTCATGGGGGTCATTTCGCGAGCCACAGGCTGGCGAGGCCTAAGAACGAGAAGAAGCCGACCACGTCCGTGACGGTCGTCACGAACACGGTCGAGGACACCGCCGGGTCGAAGCCCATGCGGTTCAAGGCGAGCGGGATGAAGATGCCAGCGAGCGCCGCCGCGAGCAGGTTGACGATCATCGCGGTTCCGATGATGAGCCCCAGCTGGTTGGTGCCGAACCAGGCGACGGCGATCAGCGCCATGATCAGCGCGAAGGCCAATCCGTTGATGAGCCCCACCGCGGTCTCGCGGATGACGACGCGCACCACGTTGGCGGCGGTAAGCTCCTTGGTCGCGAGCGCGCGCACCGCAACCGTCATGGTCTGCGTGCCCGCGTTACCGCCCATGGAGGCGACGATCGGCATGAGCACGGCGAGCGCAACCATGCTCTGAATGGTGGTGTCGAAAATACTGATGACGGCCGAGGCGAGGATCGCGGTTAGCAGGTTGACGAGGAGCCATGAGAAACGCGGCGGCGTGATCTGGCGCACGCTGTCGGTGATGCGCTCGTCGCCGACGCCAGCCAAGAGCTTGGCGTCCTCGTCCGCCTCCTGCTCGATCACCTCCACCACGTCATCGACGGTGACAACGCCGACCAAGCGCTCGTTCTTGTCGACGACGGGCGCGGCCATGAGGCCGTAGCGCTCGAACTGGCGCGCCACCTCCTCCTGGTCGGCCGTCGCCAGCACCTGATGGCGGTCCGGGTCCATGATCTTATCGATGTGGACGTCGCGCCTCGACCGCAGCAGCCGGCTGATGTCAACGCTGCCGAGCAAGTGAAACCCGGGATCGACGACGAAGATCTCCGAGAACGTCTCGGGCAGGTCCGCAGTCTCGCGCGCGAAGTCGATCACCTGGCCGACCGTCCAGAACGGGGGCACCGCCACGAAGTCGGCCTGCATCAGGCGCCCGGCGGTCTCCTCCGGGTAGGTAAGGTTGCGCTGCACTGCAGCACGGTCGCCCTGGGGGAGCTGGTCGAGGATCTCCTTCTGGTCGTCCGCCTCGAGACCGCCGATGATGTAGGCTGCGTCGTCGCTGTCGAGCTCGGTGACGGCCTTGGCCAGCGCCTCGTTCGGTAGCGCCTCCGCGATCTGGTCGCGCACCTTCTCGTCGACCCCGGCCAGCACCTCGAAGTCGAAATCCGGGCCCAACGCCTGGATGAGGGCGACACGCTCCTCCGGCGCCAGAAGCTCGATCAAATCAGCAAGATCCGGCCCGTGCACATCGGCGAGCAGCTTGCGGACCCTATCGGTGTCGTCCGCGTCCAACGCCTCGGCAACCGCATGCACGAGCTCGGAGGTCGGGGCGGTGCCGGCCTCGTGCGCTTCGGTCTCCAGTTGAGCCTCGGTCATTCGAACGCACGCCTTTGAGGTGTCCGGCCGAGCAGGGCCCGGCCCGTCATGAAGTCGGCAACGCCGTGGTGATAGACTCTGGGCTTTAGCACTGTTGCCGCCGCCGTCTGGTGCGCGAATGCAACATGGTGCCTTGGACTCGGGTCCGCAGAAACGTTGGCACAAACCGGCGCTTAGAGGAAATGTTAGTTGATTAAGTTCTAACTGGGGCTCGGCGCGCAGCCGTATAGTGCGCGCCGGGGAACGACATTGACGTTTGGGGCGGCTGATGCGGCATTGTGAGACGTTGGTTGTAGCGGTGGCTTGCCTGCTGCTCGCGCCAGCGGCTGGGGCGGCAGATGCCCCGGCGATTGATGCCTGCGCCACTCAAAGCGGCGTTCTCGGGCTAGCGCGTATCGTCGAGGTGGACACCGCGAACGGCCCGCACTTCGGGCACTCGCAGCGCGCCGGCGAGTTCGACTTTCTGCGCGATCACGAGGTCGTCCTCACGTTCGACGACGGCCCGCTGCGCCCTTACACCGCGGCCGTCCTGAAAGCGCTCGACGCCCACTGCACCAAGGCGACGTTCTTCATGGTCGGGCGCATGGCCGTCGCCGATCCCGCCATGGTGCGCGAGGTGGCCAAGCACGGCCATACGATCGGCTCGCATACCTGGTCGCACGCAAAGTTGCAGGTGCTCGAGGCCGCCAAGGCCAAGGCCGAGGTCGAGCTCGGCTTGAGCGGCGTTGCCCGCGCATTGCAGGCCCCCATCGCTCCCTTCTTCCGCTTCCCCTATCTGCGCCCGAGCGGGGCCTCGATCGACTACCTGAAGTCGCGCCACATCGGCTCGTTCGCCATCGACGTCGACTCGCGCGATTTCGAGACCAAGGACCCTGCTGCCGTGAAGGCGACGGTGATGGCGCAGCTCGAGAAGCGTGGCAAGGGCATCATCCTGTTCCACGACATCCAGCCCTCGACCGCGCACGGACTCAAGGACATCCTCGATGCGCTCAAAGCCGGCGGCTTCAAGGTCGTGCACATGGTGCCGAAGGCGCCGGCCGCCACGCTCGCCGACTACGATACCAAAGCCGAGCGCGAGATCGCGCACCGCAAGCTCGCCGTCGCCAAGCAGCCGCTCGTTTCGCGCTCGCTCGTATGGCCGCAGACGGATGCCGGACCGGCAGCGAAGAAGACCGACACGTCCGCCGAGCAGGCGGGGGTTCAATTATTCGAGAAATCGCTGCAACCCTGAGGGACCAATATAGAGCCGCGAGCTTCGCGGATCCCAGCAATCCGAGGTGATGAAGTGACCCGCTTGTCCGTATCATTCGCGCTCCTGCTCGCCATGGCAGCGTTCGGCCCTGTCTCCGCCGAGGAGACGGCCTGCAAGAAGCCGGAGACCGCGCTCGGCGTTTCGCGCATCGTCGAGATCGACACCAAGACCGGCGCGCTGTTCGGCGAGTACACCAAGCACGAGAAGGAGCCGCGCTTCCTCGGGCCGAAGGAGGTCGTGCTGACCTTCGACGACGGGCCGCTGCCGAAGTTCACCAAGCCCATCCTCGATGCGCTCGACGAGTACTGCACCAAGGCCGTGTTCTTCAACGTGGGCGAGATGGCCATGGCCTATCCCGACACGGTGAAGGAGGTGCTCGCGCGCGGCCACACGGTCGGCACGCACACCTGGTCGCACCCGATGTATCTGCCGGGGCTCGGCCTCGACAAAGCGAAGGACCAGATCGAGCGGGGTTTCGCCGCCGTTGCGCTCGCCGCCGGCGACAAGCCGATCGCGCCCTTCTTCCGCTTCCCGGGCCTGAGCGATTCAGGCCCCCTGCTCGCCTACCTGCAGGAGCGCGGCATTGCCGCCTTCACCGTCGACGTCGTCTCCAACGACAGCTACATCGGCAGCCCGAAGGGACTGGAATCGCGCACGCTCGCGCAGGTCGAAAAGCAGAACGGCGGCATCATCCTGTTCCACGACATCAAAGCGTCGACCGCCAAGGCGCTGCCGACGATCCTCGGCGAGCTCAAGAAGCGCGGCTACAAGGTCGTGTTGCTGCGGCCGAAGACCAACTTCACGCCGCTGCCGGCGCTCACCGCCGAGCTCGAGGCAAAGCGCGCCAAAGCCGCGGAGAAGGATCCGCCGAAGAAGACGCTGGTGCCGTTCTACGAGGCCGTACAGCTCACCACGCTCGACACCGTCAGCACGCCGGCAGTGACCGATCTGGCCCCTGCCGCCCGCGAGCGGACGCACGAGGGCGGCACTCCGGCAACGGCGAGCAAGCCAGTGGATACGGACGAGAAGGCATCGCATCCGACGCGGCGCTATCACAAGCACTACACGCGCCGGCACAGGAGCGTCGCAAGCTCGAACTAGAGCACGCCCAAAGCGGGCGCACCTGAGGCGAGCCGATCGATCGCAGCGAAGGGTCGCCTAGCCGCGGCGCGAGAACTCGGTCTGCCCGCCGGTCGCCAGGATGCGCGCCTGCTCGATCCAGTGCTCGCGCTCGATACGGCCCTTGAAGTCGAGCAGGCGGCTGATGCGCTCGATGTCGGCGCCGGTCCAGTTGGCGACCTGCTCGTACTGCGTGATCCCGAGCGAGTTGAGCTTCTTCTCGATCAATATGCCGATGCCGCGGATGCGTTTGAGGTCGTCGATGCCCCCGGCACCGCGCCCGCCGCGCGTGCTGTCCTCGCCGCGCAGCGCCTCCGAGCGCACCGAGCGCAAGTGCGAGATGTCGCTCGGGCTGGCGGCCGGCGCCGGGCCCGGAGCTGCAGTGGCGACGGTGGCGGGGCGGGGCGCAGGAGCCGGGGCTACGGGAGCCGCGGCGGTAGCCGGCTTGGGCGCCTCCATGGCCGGAGCCGGCGCCGACGGCGAGGCCGCATCCGGCATGGGCACGCCGCGGTCGCGGCGGCGCGAATAGTAGGTCTCGCCGCCGGTCGCCAGGATGTGCGCTTGGCCCGTCCAGTTCTCCTCGTCGATGCGGCCCTTCAAATCGAGCGTCTCGTTGAGGCCCTTGATGTCGGCCGGCGTGAGCCGCGCCACATCCTCGAAGCGGCGGATGCCGAGATCCTTGAGGCGCCGCTGCAGAATGGGGTCGATGCCGCGGATGCGGGTGAGGTCGTCGCTGGGGGCGGCTCCGCCCTCCTCGACCTTCAGCGGTGCCGCGGACGGCGACGGCGCTGGACGCGGGGGCGCCTGCGGCGCAGCCTGCACCGGCTCCGCTTTTACGGCCTGCGGCGCAACCGGCTGAGGCGCGACGGGCGCCGCGGCCGCAGTTTCGCGCGGCTTGTTGACGCTGAGCGAGCGCTCGAAGCGGTCGCCCGTCTGTGCCGGACGCGCGCCAACCTCGACCTTGGGCTGGGAGGCATCCGGCCTGACCGCGCTCGGGGTCGAGAGCGGACTAGGCACGCTCTTGGCGCTGCGTCCGTAATAGAAGCGCCGTTTCAAGCCGCAGCCGAGCACGGCCCCGAAAAAGAAGGCCGCGGCCAACCCGAATACGGCCTGCCAAAGTACCTCCGTCATCCGTCAACTCCCCAACAACGAGCCCACCCTTTTCTTTTTGTGCGGCTTCAGCCGTCCGCCCGTGCGCATGCGATCCACGCCAGCACGAACCCGGCGCCGAAGGCGGCGAGCGCGTACAGTCCGAAATTGGCGATCAGGTCGTCCATGGCCTGCTCCCTTGCCCTGTTGCGGAGGAGGCATCCTTATTGATCCCGGCTGCCGTCCCCCAACCCCACATCGTGGGGTGCACCCACCCCAACCGTCCCCCGTCGCCGCCCAAGACCTCTTCTACCAGATCGCCGCCGGCAATGCGCGGGGGAGCCGATACAGCGGCGTCCTATTGCGGCAAATCGCCCACGACGCGGGCCCCGGCCCTGGGGTCCGGATGGGACAAGACCGGGCGCTCGGCTAGCGGCCGCCCCTGCAGCCGGAGATGGCTCTCAATTGGCGCTACGCGCGCCGCGGCAGCGGCTCGACCGTCCCGCGATCCTCCTCGGCAGCGACCTGCACCTCCCGCATGCGCAGATCGTGCATGCGCTCGGCAATGTAGTCGCGGGTCAGAGGCACGGCATCCTGGCGGCGTGCGCACTGCACCTGGAACACGGCCACGCCCTGGAAGCGGAATGCCGCCTCGCAGGAGGCGAGATAGAACTCCCACATGCGGCAGAAGCGCTCGTCATAGAGTGCGCGCGCCTCGGCGCGGCGGGCCATGAACCGCCGCCGCCATTCGGCAAGCGTCGCCGCATAGTGCAGACGCAGGCATTCGACGTCGGTGACAACGAGACCCGAGCGCTCGATGGCGGGCACGATCTCGGAGAGCGCCGGCAGCTGCCCGCCGGGAAAGATGTACTTCTCGAGCCACGGGCTGGGATACCAGGGGCCCTCCATCAGTCCGATGGTATGCAACAGCATGACCCCATCGGGTTTGAGAAGCTCGCGGCACTTGCGGAAATAGGTGTCGTAGAAGCGGGTGCCCACGTGCTCGAACATGCCGACCGATACGATGCGGTCGAACGCACCCTTCAGGTCCCGGTAGTCCTGCAGCGCGAAGCGGACGGAGTCCTGCAGGCCGCGCTCCCGGGCGCGGGCGGTGGCGACCTCCAGCTGTTCCCTCGAAAGCGTGATGCCGAGCACATTGGCCGCGCCGCCGATCTCCTTGATGTAGAGCCCGAGGCCGCCCCAGCCCGAGCCGATGTCGAGAACGCGGCTGTCCGGCTCGAGCGCAAGCTTTGCCGTGACGAGCCGCTTCTTGGCGAGCTGGGCCTCCTCCAGCGTGATGTCGGGCTGCTCGAAGTAGGCGCAGCTGTATTGGAGGTCCTTGTCGAGAAAGAGCCGGTAGAGCCCATGGTCGAGATCGTAGTGGTGAGCGACGTTGCGGCGCGAGCGCCAGCGGTTGTTCCAGCTCACGAAGCGGCGCTTCAGCATGCGCAGGTGCTTGACGAGGCGGAAGGCGGGCGGAGGCGGCGGTGCGTCGCGGAGCACGAGGGTGAGGAAATCCGAAATCGTGCCCCGCTCGACGAGCATGCGCCCGTCCATGAACAGCTCGCCCGCATGGAGCTCAGGATTGATCACGAGGCGCCGCTGCGCGCCGGGGTCCGTGAAGCGGATGCGCACCTCTTCTCCGGTGCCGTCCCCGAACATGAGCTTCTTGCCGCTGGCCGTCTCCACGGTCAGGGCGCCGCATGCGACGCACCGCGAAAATAACGCGATCAGCAACCTTTCCATCGCAGATCACCGGCCAAGAGCCAGCAACGGGAACCTACGCCAAGGGGCATTCGTTCCCTTTCAGGTAGGATGTCAGAATAGAATAGAAAAGTCGTTTCTTGGAGTGCATGGACGTGCCTAATCCTGCATCAGGACCCGGGTCTCTCCCCGCTCTTCTCGCTCGGGAAATTCTGTATGGTTTCATATGCGTAAAGCGCACGAACGGTACCAGAGAGACGTTGTGGCGAGATCGACATTAGCAAAGGCGATCGGCCTCAAGCGGGGCCTACTATCGGACACCACTTGGCAGCCACTGCCCGCGTCCATGCTCAAGCTGTTAGTCAAGATCGCGGATGCGGAGAAGCGGCTCGAGGAGCGGCGCCGACAGCAGGCGTGCAAAGATACGGCCTCCCCCGTGCCCTCCCGCGATCCTCGTTCCAACGTCTGAACGAACGCACGAACAGACCCTCGCGCCGCGGGGCTCACATCATGCAACCCATGCCTGTGAGAAGGTCATCGGCCTTCTTCTTTTGATCGTCGCTCAAGGCGGCATAGACTGCCGCCAATGCCGGTTTGATCTCTTTCAGGGATTGGAGCCGCGAGTCCATCGCCGAGATGTGACGATCGAGCCGCTCCACCGGACTGGCCGGCGCGGCGGCGCTCATCATGGTCGTGTGCATGCTCTGCATGTTTTCGAAGTTCTTGCGGAGCGCGGCGGCGTAGGCGTCCCAGACGCTCGCTTGGGTGTCGGTGATGGCGAGCTCGGCCTTGAGGAACGCGATGCGGCCCTCGGCGAAGGAGGGCGCGACGCCGCCTCGGCCCATCATCATGCCCATCATCGGGCAACCTCCACCCATCATACCCATCATGCCGCCGCGGCCCATGCCCGGCCCCATCATGCCGGGGCCCATCATCTCCGGCCCCATCATCCCGGGGCCCATCATTCCCATCTCGGGGGGCGGGCTCTGGTCGGCGGCGGGCTGCTCGGCTGTTGCAATCCGAGCGATCGCGAAGAGACCGATCAAAAGAGCAGCCAGCGCGATGAACGCATTCCATCTCTTCATGGGATGTCCTCCTGCGGCGCGCGAGCGCCCCGGTTAAAGATCGAAAATCGCTACGGTGTCTTGGCGCGCACGGCATTGACAGGCGTCAACGGGCCCTGATGGCGCGAAGTGCGGCATGGCCAACGCCTACGGCCGCGTAATCACGCCGTAAGCGAACACTGCGCACGGTCGGCCTAATGAGTAACGGCGAACTTGGTGCCGTCAGCGTCAAGTTCCTGAAAACGACACGCGACAGCTGAAATAGCATCGATGGTGCGAGACGCTGGGGCTTCCGAGCTCCACGCTTTGTGTGGCGGTCACGCAACTACCGCCGGATCGCGACGTGCTACTCAGTTCAAGCGGTCGGGCTTGGGGGTGCACCGCATCGGTGATGGCAAGCGTGGCGTTTCATGGGCTTGGTTCGGCTTTGCGCTAGCACCTCCCTCGCGATCGCGGGCTCGGCGCTCTTTACCGTCGCATCCTGGGCGGAAGGCACGACCAAGCCCTATCCGGACGGCTTTGTCATCGCCAAGAGCCGGTTTGGAAATGGAACGATGCGCGGCCAGGTGCGCCGCGCGGCGTTGGGATGGCAAGTTCAGCTCCCGAGCGGACGCTGGGTCTATTGCCGGCGCAATTGCGCGGAGACGCTGCGGGTCGAGACAATCGATTTCTTCCAGCCGAATTCCGCCGGCTCGGGCCAGCTCACGAACGAGTGCGGCATTTTCGGCTGCCTCGATCTCAAATACCCCCGTTGATCCCGCTCAATTCGAGGCCCGGGGCCCTAAGCGTAAGGTTCCCGTAATCAAAGCGCCTCAATCAGCACTCTACCCCGTCGCGAAGTCGGCCGAATCCCATCGTACGCGGATGAATGAATGGGGGAGCTAAACCAATTTTCCGTAGCCGCGCCGGCGCGCGTCCGAGTGATGCGCCCGTGTGCCTCGCGTCGAGATTGAGGACCGCACGCGTGCGATTGCTGGTCGTCGAGGACAATACGCGCCTTTCCAACTACGTCGGCGTGGCGCTGCGCGGCCAAGGCTTTGCGGTCGACATCGTCGAGAGCGGGGCCGATGCAGAGGCCGCCATCGCCACGACCTCCTATGACGCCATCATCCTCGATTTGGGGCTGCCCGACGTCGATGGCTTGAAGTGGCTCGAGACGGTGCGCAAGCGGCTCGACCAGACCCCAGTCCTGATCCTCACTGCGCGCGATGCCGTCCGCGACCTCGTGCTCGGCTTGAACGCAGGCGCCGACGACTATCTGCGCAAGCCGTTCGAGATCGACGAGCTCGTGGCACGCATTCGAGCGCTGCTGCGGCGCCCTGGGCACGCGCTCAGCATCCAGCTCACGCAAGGCAACGTCTCGTTGAACACCAACACGCGCGAGCTGACCATCGCCGGTGCCGCGGTCGACTTGGGGCGGCGGGAGTGCAGCGCGCTCGAGCTTTTGCTCCGGCGCGCCGACCGCGTGGTGCCGAAAGCCGCCATCGAGGAGGCCATCTACGGCTTTGGCGAGGAGCTCGCCTCCAACGCAATCGAGGTTCTCATTCATCGCCTGCGCAAGCGCATGCAGGATGCACACGCGGACGTGCACATCCACACGCTGCGCGGGGTAGGATACATGCTCACCGATGCGCCCCACTGACGCCATACGCGCGCCCAAGGCAAAGCTGCCCAAGTCGCGCGCCCAATCCATCTGGTTCCGACTGATCGTGGGGCTGGTCGGCGTCTCGCTGCTCGCGGCCGCCGCGACGGGCCTGCTCATCTACGAGCGCTTCGTCTCCACGTACTCCGCAATCCGCGACCGCACGCTGCAGAACGACGCGCGCGTCATCAGCAAGCTCTTGCGGCGCGCCGCCGAGGGGCGCCCCTTGCAGCTTCCCGACTTTTTGGCCGATGGCTTCCAGCAGGGAAAAGGCAAGTACGCCGTCGTCAGCAAGTACGGCGTGCTGGTCGCGGGCTCGCCCGGCGTCACTGGGCCGCTGGCGCCCATCGACGACGCCGATCAACGCGATTTCTTCGTCACCGAGGACGGCGGCGACGGACAGAAGCTCTACGGGTTCACGCTGCACGGATCCTACGGCTCCAAGCCCGTATGGATTCAGGTCGCCTTTCCGCAAGGCGAGCTCGTCTATGACTCCCTGCTCGAGGAGTTCATCAAGGACATCGGCTGGATCTGGCTGCCGTTCGTCCTCGGACTGCTTGCCACCAACCTCCTCGTCGCACGCATCGGGCTGCAGCCCCTGCGGCGTGCCGCAGCCCAGGCCGAGTCGATCGGCCCGGGTGCCGTCTCGGCCCGGTTGCCGGAGGAAGGCTTGCCGAGCGAGGTGCATGCGCTCGTCGGCGCAGTCAATCGCGCGCTCGACCGCCTCGAGATCGCCTTTCAATCCCAGCAGCGGTTCATCGCGGACGCGGCGCACGAGCTGCGCACTCCCGTCGCCGTGCTCAAGGCCCATGCGGGTCTCCCCGCCGAGGACCGCTACGTGACCTGGAAGGAGGAGATCGACGCCATGGAGCGGCTCGTCAATCAGCTCCTCGATTCCGCGCGCCTCGACGTCGTCTCCTTGGAGAAGGGCGAGACGGTCGAGCTCACCCAAGTCGCCCGCGCCGTGGCGTCACAGCTCGGCCCCCTGGCCATCAACGCCGGAAAATCGATCGAGGTGGTGCCGGCGAGCGCGCCCGTGGTCATCAACGGCTCGGTCGAGCTGCTCTCCTGCGCGGTGCGCAACCTCGTCGAGAACGCGGTGCGGCATACCGCGATCGGCACCGCGGCCTCCATCGAGATATCGAAGCCGGCGACGCTGCGCGTCATCGATCGCGGCCCGGGCATCAAGCCGCATGAGCGCGAGTTGATTTTCAAACGCTTCTGGCAGGGCGGGCGCGACCGCGGCGGCGCGGGGCTCGGCATGGACATCGTCGCCCGCTCCGTCGCCGCCCTCGGCGGCACGGTCTCGGTCGGCGATGCTCCCGGCGGGGGCGCCATGTTCACGCTGCAGTTCCCCGATCCGGTCGTGCCCGCCCCCTGACGTGCTGGCCAGGTGAGCCGCGCGGAGCCGATTATGGCGGAGACGGAGTCCGCCATACTCACCGTCCAATCAAGACGTTAGCTGAGCTGCACCACAATTGTCCCCACAGTTTCTGATGCGTCCCCAGGCGCTGACCGGCGACGAGGAGTTCGTTGTCGGGCATCAGGATGACGGTGCCTCATCGATCTGCTAGCAAGTTAGCAACTTATGTTGCTGTTGACTTATATCGGTGACTCGATATTTCTAAAGCTGGCCGTGGGGGCGCAGTTGGAGAGTTCCGATGACGATCGAGGACCGCATCATCACCCGGAAGGAAGTC